>JAEDIE010000023.1 GCA_016296775.1 Bacilli bacterium
AAAAGAGGAAACTATTATGTAGATTTTGATATATATAAATCTTTAGAAACAGTAGAAAGGACTAATGTTAGTAAGGATATGAGATTAAGAATATATTCTAGAGATAATTATCAATGTTTAAATTGTAAATCTAAAGATAATTTAACAATAGATCATATTGTTCCTATATCTAAAGGAGGTAAATCTACTATAGATAATCTTCAAACATTATGTGAAACTTGTAATAAAAATAAGGGAAATAAAATAATAGATTATAGAAAATAATATATTATTTATATATAATACTAAATGACTCGAGTGTCTTTTCCCATTGACTAACCACTCGTAAAACTTAACAAGGGGGCTTTTTTTATGGAATCAAATAAGAAAGATTCAAAAGTATTACTATGGTTTAAGAAAAACATAACCGTAAAAACTATAGTAGTAAATGCATTAATTGCTGCATTATATGCTGTAATTACAATTCTATGTGGACCATTAAGCTATAATGGAGGAAGTTTACAACTTAGATTTTCTGAGTTATTAAACTTACTTGTATTCTTTAATCCAACATATACTATTGGTTTAACTATCGGATGTTTATTAAGTAATATCATGTCTCAATATGGACTTCCAGATATGATATTTGGAACTTTAGGAACATTATTTGGATGTATATTAATCATAATAATTAGAAAAACAACAAAGAATTTATTATTGAGTGGCTTTATGCCATGTATTACTAATTCTTTATTAGTACCTTTAATTGTATATCTTTATGATACAAGTATGAATATGGATGCAAGTACCTACTTTATTATATTTGGATGGACTTTCCTAGGAGAGTTTATTTGTATTATATGTGTTGGATATCCTTTATTTATATTATTAAGTAAAAAATATAAAGGATTTTATAATTTAATAGATGCTACAACTGGTAAAGATTATAAATTTTAATAAATTGTATTGATAATTTTTATATATACTTTATATTTTTAAATATATATTAAGGAGATTAATATAAATGGAAAAATATAAGTATGTTAGCGGATATAAATCAACATTATCTTTAAAAGATAATGAACTTGCAATAAGAGATATAAGACATTATTTTCAAAAATTATTGGAGAAGAAGTTACATTTAATTAGAGTAACGGCTCCTCTTTTTGTTAAGTCTTTTACAGGAATTAATGATGATTTGAATGGAATAGAAAAACCTGTTGGTTTTTCTATTGATTCAAATAACATTAATTTAGAAATAGTTCATTCTTTAGCTAAGTGGAAAAGATTAAATATTAATAAGTATGACTTAAAAATACACGAAGGAATATATACTAATATGAATGCTATTAGAAAAGATGAGGTAAGGGATAATTATCATTCTATATATGTAGATCAATGGGACTATGAAGTATTAATTTCTAAAGATGAAAGAAATATAAAAACATTAAAAAGATATGTAAATACCATCTATTCTTGTTTAAAAGACTTAAATGAATATACCTATAAATTTTATGGTATTAAAAGGGATTTATCTTCTAAAATTACTTTTATATCTAGTGAAGAATTATTGAGACTTTATCCTACTCTTCCCCAAAATGAAAGAGTAAATGAATATATTAAAAAAGTAAAGGCGTTATTTGTTATTGGAATTGGTCATAAATTAAGTGATGGATTACCTCATGATGGAAGGGCTTTTGACTATGATGATTGGAAGTTAAATGGAGACTTATTTGTATATAATAATCTACTTGATGATGCGCTTGAACTTTCATCAATGGGTATAAGAGTAGATAAAAAAGCTATTATAGAACAAGCTAATTTATCTTCAAATGAAGATAAATTAAAGTTGGAATATCAACAAAAAGTAATAAATGAAGAAGTTCCTTTTACTCTTGGAGGAGGAATAGGACAATCTCGAATTTGTATGTATTTTTTAAATAAATTACATGTTGGAGAAGTTCAATCTTCATATTGGGATGAAAAGACACGTGAGTTCTTTTTAAGTAAGGGAGTTACTTTATTATAAATATTTATATTTGTCTATTCTTTCTATATTGGCTTGGTGTTATTCCAATACGTTTTTTAAATGCATGAGAAAAAGCATATTCATCAGTAAATTTTAATATTTCAGCAATTTTTGCAATTGAAATATTTTGATTTAACAACATATCACAAGAAGAAATAATCTTCTTTTTTAATATATATTGATGAGGAGAGATATTATATGCTTTTTTAAACTTATTAAATAATGTTTGTTTTGAGATAAATGATCTTTTACATATCTCATCAATTGATAGGTTAAATGATTCATCTTCATCAATTATTGATTTGGCAATTATAATTTCATCATCGATGAAATTATGACTTCCTTTCTCACTATGTTGTTTCATTTTCATTAATATTGAATATAAAATACTCATTGCTTTATTAGATATTTGTTTATTTTCAGATGTAATCTTTTCAAGTTCAAATAAACTATTCATCTCATCTGAAATATCTAAATTCTTATATAATACATTATTTTCTAAGTGAAAATCTTTGATGTATTTTTCAAATGCTTTGCTTCTAAAATTAACCCAATATTTTTTAAATGGGTTATTTTTATCAGCATAATATTTTTGATTAGTATTTGGTAAAAGAATATATGTATCTCCAGTTGAACAAATATATTGTTTATTATTAATGTCTAAATGTCCTTGACCTGAAATAACATATTCAATTGTAAATAGATTAGAATCTTTTCTATTTACTAAATATGATGAAGTAGGATAGGTAATACCAATTGTTTCTAAAGCTAAAAATTCTTCTTCTTGTATTGAAGAAATAAAATAAAATATCGATTCATCTTCAACTCCTTCAAATTTACAATTCTCGACATTTCTTAAAATATTAAGCATTGTTTTTGTATATTTTTTCATAATTTTTAGCCTTTAATTTATACTAATATTTTATATTATTTTACATTAATTTAAAGAATTGTAATTATTTTTATTGTGTTTTTATGCAAATAATATATATTTTTTTACATTGAATAAATAAGAGTTGATATTTATATTAGTAGTAGAATGAAGAAAAAAATATTAACTTTAAGTAATTTATTCTTTTTATCTATTTCATTATCGTCGTGTTCGATTCTTTCGTTTTGGGATGATAGTGTTGATGGAAAAACTAAGTTAGTATTTTTTGGATGGGGAAATTCTGCTGAAGTTAGTTTAACTGAAGAATTTGTCGATGAATTTAATAATTCTCAAGATGAAATATATGTTGAATATACTCCTATTGCTAGTGATAGTTATGCAACAAAAATAAGAAACGCTTTAAGTAGAAGCAATGTTCCAGATGTAATTATTGCAGGAGATGGAGAAATTAAACCTTGGATTGAAAACGATGGTTTATGTGAACTAGATGAATTTATTGAAAATTCTAAAGTATTTGATTTAGATGATTTTTGGTTAGAAGGTCAAAATAGATATTACTATAACAAAAAAATAAGAATGAATTATAGTGATTCTATAAAAGACGAATTTAAAAGTGATTTTCATTATTATGGGATTATGAGAGATCTTTCTCCTTCAGTTTTATTTTACAATGTTCAAGCTTTAGAGAAAGTTGGGATTAATATAATTTCTATTCCTGAAGATAAGATTGATGAATATAATGAAAAACATAATACTAGTTATGACAAAGTTGGCTATAAAGAATATGAAACTTGTGTTGATGAAACATTAAAGAAAACTAAGAATTATGATAATACTAAAGATGTATATCGAGTATTTAATAATCAAATTCCTTTAACTTGGGAATGGGATGATTCCCTTGAAGATATGAATGGATCAAAGGGTGGAAAAGGTGAACTAATGGAACTATCTAAGATATTAACTAAGACTAGTTCATATACTCTTCCTTCTACTAGATATGGAATTTTCTATAATAACTGGTTCTCTTTAGGATGGTCAGTAGGAGCCAATTCATTACAATGGATTGAAGATGATTCAAAATATATTGGTGGAAGATATGAGTTCTCTTTAGGAGATAAAAATAAAAATTATAAAGTAAAAGAAGGTGAACAAGTAACAATTAATAGTCATTTCTATAATGAAAATGAATTAATTAGATATCAAGATTTACCTACTATAAATAATGATTCTACATTAAAAGAAAAATGCTATGAATTACCATCTAGTTTAGAAGCAACACAGTTTTATGTAGATTTATCTAGTAAATGGGGTTATTCTCCTAAACCTGATTTTACAGCTTCTACTAGTCAATACGCTTTATTTAGTAGTGGAAATAGTGTTGCTATGACTTTAGATACAAGATACTCTGTAGGTATATGGAGAAAATCTATTAAAAAGAGTGGACAATCAGGTGGATTTGATCGGGATTGTGCTCCATGTCCAGTTCATATTAATGGAATTAAGAGTGGACATTCAGGGAGCTTAGCTTATTGTATTCCTAAGAAAAGTAAGAATAAAGAAGCTGCATTTAAATTCATTGAATATATTAATGGAGAAGAAGGACAAACAGCTTTTGCTAAGGAAGGATATACTATTCCAAATACAAAAACCCTATCAAATAGCGACTCTTTTTTGGTAAAAGGTGCTAAACCATATAATTCAGAAATATTTATTGATGCTGCTAGTTATCAAAAAGTTGGTGACTGGGGATTTCTTCCTGATAAAGATTGGATTACTATTTGGGCTACTGAATTTAATTCAAAAGTATTAAGCGGATCCACTACATTAGAAGAATCTATTCAAAGAACTAAAGATAGAACTCAAAGTAAAATAGACGAATATTATAAGGATATAAATAAATGAAAAAGGGATTTAAAAGAGGTATATCAAGTAAAGCTAGAGACCAAATAGATGGTTTACTTTTTGTTGCTCTTCCTATCATTGGATTAACTCTTTTTGTTGGAATCCCCCTTGTTTTCTCACTTGTTTTATCTTTTGGTAAGCTTACTACATTTGAAATTACTGATATTACTTTTGTAGGATTTGATAATTATATTCGTATATTTACAAGTGATAAAACTTATCTTTTATCTATATTATGGAGTTTTTTATTTGCTATATTTGCTTCAACTTTACAAACTGGATTATCTTTACTAATTGCTTTCTTATTATCTAAGATTAAGAGTGGTCAAACAGTGATAAGAATTATTTTATTTATTCCTTATGTATGTAGTGTTGTTGCTATTTCTTATGTATGGAATTTATTGTTAGATAAAAATTATGGTGTATTTAACGATATTTTAGTTAAATTTGGAACTAGTGCTATTGATTTTCTTAACGATGATAGATTCTCCATGCCTATTATGATTATTATGGCTGTATGGAGTGGGTTAGGATATGGAACTATTTTATATAGCGCAGCTTTAGGAGGAATAGATAAATCTTTATATGAATCTGCTGATGTTATGGGAGCTAGTGAAACTCAAAAGTTCTTTAGAATAACTTGGCAATGTATAACTCCTACTACTTTTTATCTTCTTGTTATGGGAATGATTTCTAATCTTCAAGCATTTACTAACTTTCAAATAATGAAACCTTCATATAATGGAGAACAAATAGAAACAATGGTATATCACGTATGGTGGGCTGCTTTTGAAAAAACTGATAGCTATGGATTAGGTTATGCTTCTGCTTTAGGTTGGATAACTGGTTTAATTATCATTATATTTACAATAGTTATGTTTAAATTACAAAAGAAATGGGTACATTATGAAAGCTAGAAAACATACTTTTAAACATATTTCTATTTTAAGAACTATATTAACTTATTTAGTTTTATTACTATTTTGTATTTTAGTATTAATGCCTTTTGGTATTATTCTTTTTACTTCAGTTAAACCATTAAATGAAGCAAACCAACTTCCATTTACTTTCTTCCCTAAGGAATTTGATTTCTCTAGTTATGTTGAAATATTAACTAATAAGAATGTTTGGAGAGGATTAGTAAATACTTTAATTGTTGTTGTTCCAGTTATGTTTATTGGTGTATTTGTTTCTTCTTTAGCAGCATATGCTTTTGCTAAGATTAAATTTAAAGGAAAAAACATTTTATTTAGTGTGCTTATTGCTTCAATGATGCTTCCTGGAGTAATTACCATGACTCCAGCTTATGTACTTTTTGATAAGATTGGATGGGTAAATACTTGGTATCCTTTAATGGTTCCAGGAATGTTTGGAACAGCTGCATGTATCTTCTTTATGAGAAACTATTTAGTTAAAATTCCAAACGAATTAATAGATGCTGGCAAGGTAGATGGATTAAGTAATTTTTCTATTTTTATGAGGATTGTTCTTCCAATAATTAAACCTGCTTTAGTTGCTCAAATTATTTTATGGTTCTTTGCAGGATACAATGATTATTTTGGTCCAATGATTTATTTAGATAGTCAAAATATCTTTACTTTACAATTATATTTGACAACTTTTGCTGATCAACATGTTGGCGATATTCCTACCAATATGGCTACTTGTGTATTCTCGTTAATTCCAGCTTTAGTTGTATATGCATGTGCTCAAAAAGCATTAATAAGAGGTATTTCTCTTCAAGGAGTTAAGAAATAATGAAAAGAAATAAATGGTCTCTTTTATGGCTTTTAGTTCTCATATTGCCTATTTATTTATTTGCTACTAGATATACTCCTAGTGAAGTAAATAATGATAACTTTTTGAGCGGATATGACTATTCTTTAGAAAAGAAAGTAAATACTAATTTGTTTTATCAAAATGTTGGGAACGTTAAATTTGCTGCAGATCCAGAAGTTATTACTGTTGGAAATAAGTATTATATGTATGCAACAAACGCTAATAAAAATTATGATTGTAGTTATCTTCAATGTTGGAGTTCATATAATTTAACTGATTGGACTAATGAAGGAATATGTTTTCAACCATCAAGAGATAATTGGTGTATTGACGGTTTATGGGCTCCTGAAGTTATAGAAAAAAACGGTATTTTCTATCTTTATTTTTCAGGATATAAGATTTTTCCTGAAGATAATGGTGCCGCACCTTTAAGATTTAGAGGTCATCAAATTAGCGTAGCTACATCAACTTCTCCTACAGGTCCTTTTGTTGAAGTTAAAAATGAACTTGCACCTTTAGAAGCTAAATTTTCTACAAGTTATGCAGCAATTGATCCATCTTGTTTTATAGATGATAATGGAGAAGCATATCTTCTAATTACAAAAGACCAAGAATATGTAAGTGAAGAAGATATTCATTCTTCAATATTAATTGGAAAATTAAAAGATAATATGGTTGAACTTGAAGGAGTAAGTGAAGGGAATATAAATAATGATGAAGCATTTATAAAATTAATTGAACCTAGCTTAGATTTTGAAAATGTTAATAAGTCAACTCACTCATGGAACGAAGCACCATTTATGGTAAAAAGAAGTGGGAAATACTATCTATTTTATTCAGCAAACTACTATGAAGATAGAGAATATTGTATTTGTGTTTGTGAAGCTTCTTCTCCTCTTGATTATCAAAGTTTTTCCTCTACTAAGAAAGTATTATTAAAAGCTGATGATTTATGGGACTTTGTAAGCGGTACTGGTCATTGTTCGATATTTAAAAGTGTAGATGGAAAAGAAGATTATATGGCATATCATGTTCATGAAAATCCTACTTTAGGAGGAAGTGAAAGAATGATTTATTTTGATAAAGTAACATTCACTCCTTTAGGAGTTCATGTTAATGGTCCAAGTATATCTCCTCAACCTTTACCAAGTGGAAGTGGCGAATACTTTAATATTGCTTCAGAATCAACTATTTATATTAATAATAACGAAGTAAAAAGACTTAATGATGATTATATAAATACTGATCCTTTTGACATATCAAAAGAAGAAAATACCTTCGAAACAATAGTGAATTTGAAAGTTAAGTTTAAAAATATTAGAAAAATTAGAGCTATTTCTTTATATGATTCTATGTCTTATAATTTCTCTTTAAATAACTTAAGAAAGATAACAATTAACAATAAAGTTGCTATAGATATTCCTATTAAGGAAACATATATACCGGGATATAAAGTTCCTGCTTCTTCTTTTATATATGAATTTGATGAAATAGAAACTGACGAAATAAATATTTATTTAGAAAGTGAAAACAATATTTATTTAAATGAATTGATGGTGTTAGGTAAATAGTATGAAAAAGCAAGTATTTTTATTATTACCATTACTATTATTAACTAGTTGTTCTTTAACTAATACTTACGATTATGAAAATAAAGAATATGATGAAGGTAAGTTATTTGAAGTTGAAGAAGATTCTAATATGGTTGTTGATGGAAAAGAAGATAGTGTTTATAAAAATATTGAACCTATTACCATCTATGAATCTGAATATGATATTACTTTTACAACTAAAACTTATTTTGGTACAAATGGATTTTATATTTATTCACATGTAGAAAATGATACGACAGTTTTTTATAACAAATATGAAAATACTGATCCATATAGAAATGATGGAGTAGAAATTCATATAAGTATCGATACAGATGAATATTTTACTTATGAAAATTTAATCAAAAACAACAAAATTACCTTAAATACTCTTCAAATTAGAACAGATGTATCAAACAAATGTCAAACATGGGTTGGAAACAATCAACAAACTAATAATTTATATGAATGGACTCAGTATTTTAAACCTGTTATAAGTGCTGTAAATGTTGATGGAAGAATTAATAAAAAAGATGGAGCCACTGGATATTCAATAGAATTATTTGTTCCTTATTCTAATTTTAATTTAACTAGTGCTCCTAGTAAGATTTCAATTATGCCAGCATTTAATAATGCAAATGATGATTCATATCGAAAATGGTTTACTTTAAAAGGTATGTCTCATAACCAACCTTCTAGTTGGTTAATAATTAATAACAACAATGAAATAGAATATCCAGGAAAAGGATATGAAATTCCTTCTTTAGAGTTAACTGCTAAAGAAGATGATCCTAAATATAACAATCAATACGCAGCTATTTTAAGAGAAGTAGATGATAAAAATAAAAATAAAGTAGATAGAGTATCTTTTAAAATGTTTGTAGGAATGGATGGAATTTACACTCAATTTATTATTAAAGATAAAGAAAAGAGTTCATATTCAGATAGTATTTATGAAAATGATGGAGTTGAGTTTTATATAGATACAATTAGGGAAGTACAACCAAGTGTATATCGAACTGGAATATATAGATTCTTAATCGATGTAGATAATGGTGTACAAACTGATTTTGCAATGGATGGATTAAATAATACTTATCCAGTTAAAATCGCTACAGCAACAAAAATAAGTATTGAAGAAATAGAAGAAGAAACAATATATTCATATAAATATAAATATGTATTTGAGATGTTTGTTCCTTTTGAGAGTATAAATTTAAAATATTCGTCTTCTTTAATGGTTAATTCTTCTTTTGCTTATAAATCTCCTAATGAAGCAAGTTATATGGAAAGAATTGATAGTGCTAATTTAGTAAGAGAAGATTTATTTTGTATAGATGGTAGATGGTGTTGGGATCCAGGAGCATATTGGTGGGTAAGTAAGAAAGGGTTGATGTAATATGAATAAAATTAAAGATTATAAATTAGAATACTTTAATCCTAAAGAGATAAAGTTAAATGGTTGGATTAAACATCAACTTCAAACACAAATGGAAGGATTAAGTGGTCATTTAAAAGATTTTTGGCCTGATATTTGTGATTCTTCTTGGATTGGAGGAAAAGCTGATTCATGGGAAAGAGTACCGTATTGGTTAGATGGTTATATTCCTCTTGTTTATTTATTAAATGATAAAGAAGGAATAAAAGTTGCTAAATTTTATGTAGATAATATTGTTAATAGACAATCAAAAGATGGTTGGATTGCTCCTAGTAGTGTAGATAGAAGCACATATGATGTGTGGGGAATATTTATTGTTTTAAAAGCATTATTAAATTATGCATCAATAAATAATGATAAAAAAGTATATGAGTCTATATACAAAGCATTAAAATCTTTAGATAAGCATATTGATACATATCCTTTGTATAACTGGGCCAAATATCGTTGGTTTGAAGCTTTAATTGTTATTTACCCTCTTTATAAAATTTATAAAGAGGAATGGTTAATAACTTTAGCTTCAAAACTTCATGAACAAGGATTTGATTATTTTACATATTATTTAAATGAATTTCCTAAAGAAAAATGTAAAACAAAAGAATGGACTTATTATACCCATGGTGTAAATCATGCTATGGCTGTTAAGTGTTATGCTTTATATTCTTTGTTAACTAAAAATAAGGAAGATATTAAAAAATCAGATTATATGCTAAGTGCATTAAATAAATATCATGGAAATATTATGGGAACATTTAACGCTGATGAATGTTTAGCAGGAAAAGATCCTCGTCAAGGTAGTGAGTTATGTTTAATAGTAGAACTTATGTATTCTTTAGAGGTATTAACTCAAATTACAAAGAGTAGTAAATATTTGGATCAATTAGAAACTCTTGCTTTTAATGCTTTACCTAATGCAATCAGTAGTGATATGTGGGCTCATCAATATGATACACAAGTAAATGCTCCATTTATTAAAAGAAGTGAAACATATTTATGGACTAATAATGGTAGTGAAAGTAACTTATATGGATTAGAACCTCACTATGGATGTTGTACAAGTAATTTCCATCAAGGATGGCCTAAGTTTGTTCTTTCATGTTTAGCTATTAATAAGAAAGAATTATATATTAACTCTTTAATTCCTATAACTTTAAACAATAAACTATTTAAAGTTAAAATAGAAGGAAGTTATCCTTTCTTTAATAAAGTAAAAATTAAAATAGATAGTAAAATAGATACTAAATTACATTTAAATATACCTTCTACATCTAAATTTGTAGTTATTAATGATACTAAAATTTATAAAAAAGGCTATGTTTTCTTACCTCTTTTAAAGGGAATGAATACTTTTGATATTGAAGTTATTAATGAAGCGAAGTTTATTAAAAACTATGATGGATACTCTTTAAAAGAAGGAAATTTAGTATATGCTTTAAAGATTGATGAAAAGATTGTTCGAATTAATGAAGATCAAGCATATAAAGAGTTACCTCATGGAGATTTTGAGTATCATAATATATCTAAATTTAATTATTGTTTAGCTTCATTTTCAAAAGATATTGCTTTACATAAAGTAAATAAAAATGAATCACCATTTGTTAGTAAATTATATCCAAAATCATATTATTTAGATTGTTATGAAATAGATTATGAAGTAGTAGGAAACTATGTTAACTTTAAAGATAAAATAATCTCTAAGAGAATTAAAAAAGAATTTATTCCTATTGCAATTAATAAGTTACATTTAGGTACATTAAAATTGTTAGGAGATAAAAATGAATAAAAAACCATATGTTTTCCCAATTATTTTATTAATTTTATCATTATTTTCAATCTCAAATAATGTACCTTTAAGTATGAATAAAGAAAATAAACAAGAATTAATACAATATAATGGAAATGATTTAGTTTTTAATTCTTTGACGGTAACATATGATGGAAAAACTCACTCAATAATTGCTTCTTGTCCTATTGAATGGAGTGTTTCATATAATAAAGAAAATACATATAAAGATGTAGGAATTTATGAAATTGAAGCTACATTTAAAGATGAAACTTTTACATATGAAGATGTTAAAAAAGTAGCTACATTAACTATATTAGAAAAAGAAAGACCTAACTATATCCCTATTATTTTATGTTCAACTTTAATTCCTATAGGTTGTATAGGTATAAGAATAGGAACGTATTTTTTAGTTAATTATTACAAAAAGAAAAAATATACAAAACCATTATAAGTGAGGTAAATATATGAAAAGAATAAGTAAAGAAGAAAAGTTAAAAGAAAAGAAAATATATAAAGAAAATGAAGCTCATCATAATGATTTAATTAAGCTTGAAAAAGAACATTCTAAAGAAGAAAAAATAGCAGATCCTAACTATATAATTTCTTTAAGAAATATTAATAAGATTTACGATAATCATGTCCAAGCTGTATATGATTTCAATTTAGATATTAAAAAGAATGAGTTTATTGTTTTTGTTGGTCCTTCTGGATGTGGAAAATCAACTACATTAAGAATGATTGCTGGACTTGAAGATATTACTTATGGTGATTTATTTATGTATCAAAAATACGCTAATAATTTATTACCAAAAGATCGTAAAATTGGTATGGTTTTTCAAAGCTATGCTCTTTATCCTCATATGACTGTTTTTGAAAATATGGCTTTTGCTTTAAGTGTTAAACATGTTAAAAAAGATATTATTGAAAAAAGAGTATTAGAAGCAGCAAAAATACTAGAGATTGAAGAATATTTAGATAGAAAACCAAATCAATTAAGCGGAGGACAATGTCAAAGAGTTGCTTTAGGAAGAGCGATTGTTGCTGATTGTGATGTTCTTTTGATGGATGAACCTTTATCTAATCTTGATGCTAAACTTCGTGTAACTATGAGAAGTGAAATTGTTAAGCTTCATGAAGCCATGGATAAAACAACAATATATGTTACACATGATCAAACAGAAGCTATGACAATGGCAAATAGAATTGTTGTTATGTCAAAAGGTTATGTTCAACAAATTGGAACTCCTGAAGAAATATTCAATCATCCTTCAAATGTTTTTGTCGCAACTTTTGTTGGTTCTCCAAGCATGAACATTATTAATGTTAAATTAAAAGATAATAAGTTAATTTTAGACGAAAATATTTCTCCAATTATAATGGAAAAAGATTTTACAACTAAAGTTAATAATTATTATTTGAGGGAAATAGAAAGATTAAATAATATATTAGAGGAGTATAAGAATATCTTGCTTTTAAGAGAAAAAGAAAGAAGATTTAAGAAGATTATTGATGTTGAAGGTAAGATTAGAATTGATAGATTAACTAAGTACATTAAAAAGGAAATGAGTGAGGAAATACTATCGAATTTGAATATTTCTAAACAAAATTTAATTGAAAAATATGTTAAAGAAGAACATTCAAAAGATATTATTTTTGACTTAGATAAAGTATTAAAAGAATATTTATACTTAAAAGAAAAGCAAGAAAATAATATTAAAATTGTAGACATATTATCTAACATAGAAAAATTACAAAATATGAAAAATAGTGAGGAAAAACAGCTAATTTTAGGAATTAGACCAGAAAATATTTTGTTAAATGATGATACAACAAATCATTTATTTACTTCAAAAATTGAATTAGCCGAATTATTAGGAAGTGAATATTTCATTCACTTTAAATTAGCTTCAAAAGAATTCATTGCAAAAGTAAATGCTAAAAAGAAAATGAATTCAAATGAAGAAATTAAATTTAACTTTGATAAAGAAAAAATGCATATATTTGATTCAATCTTAGAGAAAGGAATTTATTAATATGAAAAAGAAAAATCTATTATGTTTATCGTTAAGTTCACTTTTATTGTTTGCTCCAATTACTTCTTGTTCATCAACTTGTAATGAAGTATCAACAACTTTAAAGTTTAATGATGCATTAATTGAACTTAAAACAAAAGAATCAATTTCTTTAATTGACTATATTACTTTTAGTGAAAATTTTTCATTATTAGAATTTAGTGTTGAAGACGAAAATATTGTAGCTATTGATAATGGAGAATTATTAGCTTTAGCAAGTGGAATAACTGTAGTTAAAGCAAAGTATGAAACATATGAAGCTTCTTTAGTTGTAAATGTTAAAAATGCTGTTGAAGCAACTGGAATCACTTTAAGTTATGAAGAATTAATATTAAACGAAGATCAAGAAGAACAATTAGCATATGTAATTAATCCTGCTCAAGCTAGAGGACAAAAAGTTAAATTTAAATCAACCAATTCAAGTATTGCAACTGTTGATGAAAATGGTCTTGTTAAAGGAATTAAGGCAGGAAAAGCTATCATTATTGCCTCTTTAGAAAATGGTGTAGCAAGCGGATGTTTAGTAACAGTAAATGGATTTGAATTTAAAGATTTATCTACTTTTGTTACACCTGATCAATATAATATGCCTGTTAAAGAAAAATGTGGATTCCAAGCTTCTGCTGTAGATACAGGTTTATATTTGTATAGTTATCAAATTGGAACTAAGAAGTTTGTTGATAATAAAGATAATGATGCTAAATGGAAAAATGCAAGTCACGTTGAATATGAAATTTGGAATGGAGATTTTGGATATGGATGGGATGGAACTTATATTGCTATGTGGCAAGATGGAAGTTACTACATCAATAGCGAGAAAAACGTTAAGGAATTAACTACAAAAGTTAAATTTACTGATTTAGATAATGGAAAAATTAAAGCTGAATACTTTATGTTTATTGGATTTAATAACAATATAAATAGTTCAGATCCAGCTTATGCTTATATTAAATACAATTTCTTTGATGCTGAAGATAATAAAACACCATATAATGATGATGATTTTATTAATTTTAAAGATGATAGAATGGTTCATACACATGCTGGACAATCAGTTAGTGTTCATGATGCTGTAGATGGAGTTGATAATCCTCATCAAGTTACTTGGGCTAATAAATTTAAGAGTCAATTCTCTACATTAGGTTTAAGTAAAGAAAATCTTACTTTATTTATTGGTGATTCTTATTTTGAAACTGAAGGTTGGTGGAAAACATTCTATACAGATTATGCTTCTAAAAATGTATTTAGTAGTGCAATTGGCGGAACAAAATCTTGGGAGTGGACTCATTATTTAGATGATTTAGTAAAACCATATGAAGATAGTAATGGAAAGATTAAAAATATTGTTGTTCATCTTGGTTATAATGAAATTGTTGGATGTAATACTACTTTAACTAGTGCCATTTTAGAATCTCATATTACTAGTTTATTGGAAAAGATTCATTCTCAATATAGTGAAACCAATATTTATTATTTTGGTATTGGAGCTAGCTCTTATTTTGATACAGTAGCAGATAAAAAACAAAGATCTGAAGAAGTTGACGCCTTAACAAAAGCTTATGCAAAAGATAAAACTTGGTTAACATTTATAGATACTAATGATTTAGTTAGAGCATATATGAATGATAATCCAGGATATAGTAAGGCAAGTTTTTATAAAGATAATACTCATCCAAAGAATGAAAATTATAAGTATTTTATGGATGCTTTAACTGAAGCTGGTTGTGTAATTAGCGATAAATAATTTAAAATTTAAAACCTCCAGTTAAAAGCGTAGCAAAGATAATTTATTTTTAAAATGCTACGCTTTTTAAATGGGAAAAATACGTGAAGAAATATATTATTTATAAGGAAGATCTAAAAATTTATTTATTATAAGGTAATTCTTAGAAGTAACATTATTGGTAATCTAAATACTAGTATCAATTTTATTTTATAAACCTTAATAAAAAGTCAGAAATACCAATAATAATGAATTCAATTTCATGATATGTTTCTTCTAAAGGTTTATTAATAACAATAATTTTTTGAGAGCCATTTTTAAGAGATATTAATATTCATTTCTTTTATTATTCAAATCTCTTTTTTCATAGAATTCTATGTTTTTTTCGATTACAAATTAATTTTTATTAAAGTTATGGTTTGAATAAATGAATACAGTTAATACAATTTATTAGAAATTAAATAAAAATATTTAAAAAAATATAAAAAAATAATAAATAGATAATGATAAAAATATAAAGAAAATAGATGATAAATATATTATAATTTATTGCTATGAGTAAAGATTTTTATTTGGAAATATTGCACGTTGATAAGAATTCTAAGGCTAGATATGGAATATTGCATACTCCTCATGGAGATTGTGAAGTTCCAATGTTTATGCCTGTAGGAACATTAGCTACTGTTAAAACTATGACTCCTGAAGAAATTAAAAGTTGTGGAGCTGGAGTAATATTGGCTAATACTTATCATCTTCATCTTAGACCAGGAGAAGATATAGTTGCTAAAGCTGGTGGAGTTCAAAAATTTATGAACTATAATGGACCAATGTTAACAGATAGCGGGGGATTTCAAGTATTTTCTTTAGCATCGAAACGAAACATTAAAGAAGAAGGTGCTACTTTTAAGTCTCATCTTAACGGAGATAAAATTTTCTTTTCTCCTGAAACTGTAATTGAAATTGAAGAAAAGATTGGTGCAGATATTATCATGTCTTTTGATGAATGTATCCCTTATCCAGCAAGTTATGACTACGTTAAAAACTCAACTTTAAGAACTTTAAGATGGGCTAAAAGAGGAAAAGAAGCTCATAAAAGAGAAGATCAAGCATTATTTGGGATTGTTCAAGGTGGAGATTATCAAGATTTAAGAAAAATGTGTGCAGAAGAGCTTGTAAAAATGGATTTTGATGGTTATTCAATTGGTGGAACAAGTATTGGGGAACCTAAAGAAGTTTGTTTTAGAATGATTGATTATGCTATTGAATATCTTCCTTTTGATAAACCTAGATATTTAATGGGTGTTGGAAGTTTAGATTATATTCTTGAAGGAATTGGTAAAGGAATTGATATGATGGATTGTGTTTTACCAACAAGAATTGCTCGTCATGGAACGTGTATGACTCATGAAGGAAGAGTTAATATTAGAAAAGAATGTTATAAAGAAGATTTTTCCAGTTTAGATAAAGAATGTGATTGTTATACATGTAAAAACTATACGAAAGCTTATTTAAGGCATCTTTATGTAAGTGATGAAGCTTTAGGAGCACATTTATTAAGTATTCATAATATTAGATTTTTGATTAGTATTGTTGAAGGTGCTAGAAACGCAATAAAAGAAGATAGATTTAATGAATATAAAGAAGAAGTATTAAGAAAATATGGAGATAAAAGAGGATTTTAATTATGGATATTGAATTATTTAACTATAATTTGCCAGAAGAATTAATTGCTCAAGAACCTTCTAAAAAAAGAGATTGTTGTAGACTCCTTCTTGTTAATAAAGATACAAAAGAATATAAAGATTCATATTTTTATGATATTAAAAACTATTTTAAAAAAGGTGATGTTTTAGTTAGAAATAATACTAAAGTTATTCCTGCTAGATTGTTTGCTGTTAAAGAAACAACAAATGCTCATGTTGAAGTTTTGTTATTAAAAGATACTGGAAATGATGTATGGGAATGTCTTTGTGGAAATGCTAAAGCTATAAAAGTAGGAACAAGGCTTCATTTTAAAGATGATATTTTAATTGCTGAATGTATTGAAATTAAAGATGAAGGAATTAGAATGTTAAAATTCTTCTATAAAGGTATCTTTTTAGAAGAATTAGATAAGATTGGTATCATGCCTCTTCCTCCTTATATTCATAAAGCTGTAGATGATAACAATAAATATCAAACGGTTTATGCTAAAAATAGTGGAAGTAGTGCAGCTCCTACAGCTGGATTTCATTTTACAAACGAATTGTTAGACGAACTTAAAGAGATGGGAGTAGAAATTTTAGATGTTACTCTTTCAATTGGTTTAGGTACTTTTAGACCAGTAAAAGTTAATGATACTAATGATCATCATATGCATTATGAAGAATATGAAATTAGCGATTATGTTGCCTCAAGATTAAATTTAGCTAAACAAGAGTATAGAAGAATTATAGCAGTAGGAACTACTGTTGTTAGAACTTTAGAAGCAAATATGAGTAAATATAATGTATTTAAAGCAGAAAAAGCCTCTACCAATATTTTTATTACTCCAGGATATGAATATAAAGCAATTGATTGTTTGATTACTAACTTCCATTTACCTAAATCAACTTTAATTATGTTAGTAAGTGCATTTATTGGAAGAGAATTTACTTTATCTTTATATAATCATGCTGTAGAAGAAAAATATATGTTCTTTAGTTTTGGAGATGCAATGTTTATTTATGGGAATAAATAAAATTGATTATTTTAAAGTAGGTTGTAAACAATATAAAGAAATAAAAGAAAGTAATGATGATGATAAGTTACCATCATTATTACTACATGTTTGTTGTGGAGCATGTTCATGTTTTCCACTTGTATATTTGATTGATTTATTTGATATAACAATATATTTTTCTAATTCTAATATAAATACATTAGAAGAATTTAATAAAAGATTAGATGCATTAAAACACTATGTTTTAATGCTAAATAATAAGTTTAATTCTAATATTAAAATAGTTGTAGATGAATATAAACATAATGAGTTTTTACCATTGTTAACACCATATAAAAATGAAAAAGAGATGGGAAAACGCTGTGAAATTTGTATAAAAGAAAGAATGAAGTTGCTATTTAATTATGCTTTAAATAATAACTTTAAGTATGTAAGTACAACTATGACAGTATCTAGAAATAAAAATAGTAATTATATAAACGAAATAGGTGAAGAATTAACAAAGACATATGAAAATAAAGTTATTTTCTTTCATTCTGATTTTAAAAAGAATAATGGACAAGATATTGGTGTAGAGTTATCAAAAAAATATGATGTTTATAGACAGGATTATTGTGGTTGTGAATATTCTTTAATAAATAAAAATAAATAATTAAGCGTTATTTAATAGCTTAGATTTCTTTTCTTCATACTCTTCTTTAGAGATAATGCCTTCACTATAAAGACTTCTTAAATTTAATAATTTTTCTAATTTAGGATCGTCTTCTTTGTTTAATAAAGTAATGTTTTCTTTTTCAGTTTTAGGAGTATGAACATCATTAGTTTTGAAATCATAAATCAAATATAATATACCAGCAATTAAAAATCCTAAAAAGATACCTAAAATACCTATAATTATTTTCTTTTCTTTATCATTTATGGATTTGATTATAAATATTAGTTCTATAATAGAAGAAATAGAAAGCAATATTAAAAGAGCACCAATTAAGTATCCAGATTCGTCATTTAGTGTGAACATATAAATACTTAAACAAATATTAATAACAAAATTTAAAATACATCCAACAAAAGATAATATCTTGGTGATTTTTCTCATAATATAATTCTATTATTTATGTTCCCTAAATATAATGTGCCAATTTTGAGTATAAAAAACTATATGTTTTCTCATATATTTTTCAAAAACTATATTAAATCCCGCTTATTTTATACTACTAGTTAAAAAAGTTTACTATTTATACAATATTTAATAATTCTTTCTTTTTCATTAATAAATGAAAAATAATTACAAAAATTATTAACTATTGTTTAATAATTTAATATAATTAAATTGTTTGAAAAGGAGAACAATTAAATGATTGAAATTACAGATGTTTATGCTCGTGAAGTATTAGACTCAAGAGGCAATCCTACTGTTGAAGTTGAAGTTACTTTAGCAGATGGAACAAGAGGTAGAGCTATCGTACCTAGTGGAGCTTCAACTGGTGAAAGCGAAGCTTTAGAATTAAGAGATGGCGATAAAACAAGATATTTAGGAAAAGGCGTTTTAAAAGCAGTTCAAAATGTTAACGAAAAGATTGCTCCTGAAATTATTGGTATGGATGCTGACGATCAAGTCGGTATTGATAGAGCTTTATTAGCCCTTGATGGAACTCCATTCAAAAAGAACCTTGGTGCTAACGCTATGTTAGGTGTTTCATTAGCAGTTGCTAGAGCAGCTAGTGAATTTTATGGCTTACCATTATACAAATATTTAGGTGGTGTTAATGCTAAAGTATTACCAACTCCAATGATGAACGTTGTTAATGGTGGTGCTCACGCTGATTCAACAGTTGATTTCCAAGAATTCTTTATTATTCCAGCTGGATTCAAAACATTCAAAGAAGCTTTAAGAGCAGGTGTTGAAACATTCCATGCTTTAAAAGGTGTTTTAAAAGCTAAAGGATATGAAACAGGTGTTGGTGATGAAGGTGGATTTGCTCCAAGCTGTAGAGAAGGAAATACAGAACCACTTGAATTAATCATGGAAGCTATTGTTAAAGCAGGATATGTCCCAGGAAAACAAATTTTCTTAGGTATGGACGTTGCAAGTAGTGAATTCTATGATGCAGAAACAAAACTTTACACATTAAAGAAATCAGGACAAGGAACAAAAACAAGTTCAGAATTAATTGCTTGGTATAAAGAAATGTGTGAAAAATACCCAATTATCACAATCGAAGATGGTTTAGCAGAATCCGATTGGGAAGGTTGGAAAGAATTAACAAAAGAACTTGGTGATAAGATTCAATTAGTTGGTGATGATTTATTCGTTACAAACGTTGCTTTCTTAAAGAAAGGTATTATCAACCATGTTGGTAACTCAATCTTAATTAAAGTTAACCAAATTGGTACATTAACCGAAACACTTGATGCTATTAGATTAGCTCAAACAAATGGTTATACATGTATGGTTAGCCATAGATCAGGTGAAACAGAAGATACAACAATCGCTGACTTAAGTGTTGCTGTCAATGCTGGACAAATTAAAACCGGTTCTGCTTCAAGAACAGACAGAATGGCTAAATACAATCAATTATTAAGAATTGAAGATGAACTTGGAGAAGAAGCTGAATTCCTTGGCTTAAAAGCTTTCAAGAGATATCAATTTGAAGATTAATTGAAGAAAATATTTAACTAAAAAAATAGAGCGTTAATTGATTTTATCTATATAGATAAAGAGCTAAACGCTCTTTTGTTTTGGAATTGGAATCGTCAATAAACGTTAATTTAGCATTATTTTTAAAGTATAGAAATAGTGTTTTTATGAGTTATTTTTAATAAAAATTTAAAAGAAACATATGTTTTCCGATATATTTTTAAGTAAATGACAAATTTGTCAATTAAAAAATATATTAAAATGACATTATTAGTCAAAATTTTTTCTTGCTATATTTTATATATATCTTAGTATATAATTATCAGATTTCTAAAAGGAGAGAATATGGAAGAAAAAGAAGTCAAAAAAGAACCTGTAGTTGGTTCACCACGTTGGGAAGAGCATGCTGATGCTGAAGGTAAAGCTCTTGATGCTAAAGGTGCAGCTGTTGTTGCTCACAAATCAACAAAAGTTAGCACAGTTAAGATGATTTTACTTGGCATGATTACTCTTGGAATTTATCCACTTGTAAAAATGTGCAAACTTGTAAAAGAACTTAATGCTGTAAGATTAGCTCACGGAGAAACAAAGAAATCCATGCACCCAGTAGGAATTATTTTCTTAGCTATTCCTACAATTGGAATTGCACCACTTGTTTGGATGACAAGACTTTGTAAGAGATTAAGAGCTGAAGCTGAATATCGTGACATTAAAAAACCAGTTAAAGCTTCAACATTCTGGATCTTTGGTGTCTTATTATGCGAAACAGTTGTTTGCCCAATTATCTTCTTAAGTAAGTTATTAAAGACTTCAAATGCTATTCAAAAACACCACAACAAATACGGTGATTTTAAAACTTTATAATATAATATTTAACTAAGTTTATCTCCTTAGATAACATTTATCTAAGGAGTTTTT
>JAEDIE010000024.1 GCA_016296775.1 Bacilli bacterium
ATTTTAGCCATTTAAGAGCAAGAGTTTTTCTTTCTTTTAGAAATATGACCCCGGAGAAAAACGAAGATTTTTAAAAAAATTTCACCCCGCAAAAAAATGATGAACCAAAATTTCTCTTCATTAATTTGAAGAGTTTTTATTTTGCTTCAAAAAAATAGTGCGGATTTCGCACTATTTTAGATATTAAACTTTATAAATGTGAATAAATTCAAATGAATCCTCATCATTAATAAAATCTATTTTTATATCATCTTTTATTAATGTATTGGTTGGATTCTCTTTAAATCCTAAACTAAGCAATAGTTCTTTATATTTATTTGAATAGTCATAATCAACTTTTTCAATAAAACAAATAATGAAGTAGTAAGGTTCTCCATCATAATCGTTGTACCATCCATCAAAGGTATTATTAGCTAAGAATGTTTCATCATGAAGATAAGGAATAGAGTAAGCAAACTCATTTCCAAAAGCCTCAACTAATCCTGAAATAATGACATCACTACTATATTTAGACCAATTATAAACTTCTTCTTTTCCTTCTAATTTTTTAATTTCCTCTTCGATATTATTCAATAATATTTCATCTAATGTTTGGTTACTATAATCAAAACTAACTTGTTCTAATCCACCATAATAAGATAAATTAAGTGAGGAAATAGTATTGTTTTCAATATTGAATTCAACACTTGAAGGATCAACAGTTAATGGATTATCAATAAAAGCTAAAGAAGATCCAATATCAATAATATCTCCATAAGGTTTAATCTTATTTTCTTTTAAATACAAGACTTCACTAGAAAGATTAAAGTTAATAATTTCTTTAAAAGAAGTATTATTTAACGTAGAAATTGAAGTAACTTTGTTAGAATTATCATATGAAAAAGAGTACATTTTATCGTTTTTTAAATAATAACCTTGTCCATTTTTTTCTAAAACAAATTTTTCTCCATCATTAACAAGTGGTTGCTTTAAATAGAAGTTATTTCCTTTAATAAATTCAATTTTCCTATTGCTTTCCCAAGCATTGTCTTCTTCTATTGCTTTAAAGATACTATCATTAGAAGATAATTTATTTAAATATTCTTTAATTAAAGAATCATTTTCACTAGGAACTTTCTTTATAGCTTCATCAATTTTATTAGGAGTATCCAATACTTTGGTATTAATCCAACGATAGAAATATTGTCCAGTAAGTTTATCTTGCATAATAGAAGTGAAGAAATCAAATTGGACAATCTTATTGTTTTCTTCAATGACTTTAATATCTTGAATCTTCCAATTATTAATTTGAGGATCTTGAGTTATTGAGTAACAAAGTTCAGTAGCGTTACTTCCTAAATAAGTATAAAATTCATCATTAGTATATATTTTAGCAAACTTATTTAATTCAAAACCTTCTTTATTTACAAAATTAAAATCACTATATGTTTTTGTAGTATCTTTAGAAACAATGTTATTTGTTCCATCTACTCCAACAATTTTTAAAGTTTCTTTATCATCTTGAACTTCAAATGTTAATGATGTAGTACTATTTTCTGTATCGGTATCGCTAATTCTAATGTATTTATCATAAATATCTAAAGAAGTTGTCTTTTGTAAAATAGCCATATTATCATCTAATATAAAATCATATATAGCTGATTTAAAAGAGACATTAGAAAACAAATTAGAAGCTTTATTTTCTAAATTTTGAGTAGGAATTTCATATGTTTTTAAGAAATTATCAACTACATCAAGCTTAGAAGAATTAATATTAGTTACTAAAATTGAACCAGCATCAGGAATATAATAAACTTCTTCAATTGGATCAAAAGCAACAAGATTTACAACTAAATCTTTATTGTTATCTAAGTAAGTATAAAGAAGTTTAATATTAGTAAAATCTAGTTGATTGCTAAAAGCTTCAACTATTTTTTTATCTTCTATTACATAACAATTTTCATCTTTTCCTTCTTTTAAAGAATCGATAGTAATAGTGGTATTAACAAGTTTATTGTTATTAAGAGACGTTTGTTCTTGAAGAGTATGTTCTTCATTGAAAGATTGGCCTTTTAATACAAATTTATTGTCAGTAATTTTAAAATCATAAGCATATTTAGTTTCGTTAAAAGTATTTAAAAGGATAGATCCATTATTTAAATACCCTATATATGAATAATTATTTGTTATAACATCTGAATAATTAACATCATTTAATGTGTATGTTAAAGTATAATTTCCTTTTTTTAATGAATTGAATTTTTGTACAATAATTTCAGCATCAGATTTAGTATTTGGTTTACAAGATGCTAGAGTAGCAAATGAAGTACAAAGAGCAAGAGCTAATAAATAAGTAATCGTTTTTCTTTTCATATCTTTACCTCCAATTACTATATTATAGTAAACTAAATTATATATTCAATATAAGTGCTTATACATTATATTTTAAAAAATAGTAAGGAAAACATATGGATTTTAAAAGGCCTGATCAACAGGCCTTTAATTATTATCTTTAATTATTTTTTGAAAACGTAAGTATAATTTTTTGTTTCAGTCGATTTAAGTGCTCCGCTTACTAGAAGACCACCTAATGAATAGGAAATAGAGTAGTCAACTTTGCTAACATATTTTGTCATTGCACCATATTCATTATAGTAAATATGAAGTGTACTGGTTCCTTTACATGTAACATTTTCAAAACTAGATTCGGCCATAATTTCTTGGTCTTTTAATGTATAATGAATTTCAAATTTTTTACCATCAATTTTATATTTGAATTTTTCATTTTCACTTAAAGTATTTTCAGTAACAATTTCATAAATAGTAACTTTTTCGTCTTTTGTTTCAGTTGTTCCAACTGGTCCTGCTGCTTCTAAAACACCTTCAGCTTTTTCTACTACAGATTTTCTAGATAATGTACAACTTTCAATTGCATCATATGCTGCTTTTTTTGAATATGTTTCGTTAACAAATGTTTTTGCTTCTTCATAATTAACGGATTTAGCACAACCAGTCAACATTAAAACACTTGCTGTTGCTGCTAATAAAATTCTAGATTTTTTCATATATAACCTCCAAATTGTATATTTTTAATATACTATAATTTATTTTAATTAACAATTACTACATAGACTAACTATTGAATAAATTAAAAGAAGATATATATAATTAATTTGTATGAGATACTTTAAAGTTTTATTATTAGGTTTTATGGCTGGTTTAATGATTGCTTTTGGTGGATTAACAAACGTAACATTAATTAGTAAAGATCTAGCAATAGTTGGTAATTTATTATTCGTTTTAGGTTTATTAGGAATATGTTTCTTTTCTTTTTATTTATATACTGGGAAAATCGGATATGTTTTTAGTAAAAAACCTATGTATTTATTAGATCTTTTATTAATGTATATAGGTAATTTCTTAGGTTCAATTAGTGTGGGTTATTTAATTAGATGTACTAGTTTATTTTCTTCTTTAGAAGCTAGTATTGAAACAATTGTTTCATCTAAAGTAAATATTCAAGGAAATAACATCTATTCATTATTAATTTTAAGTGTTTTATGCGGAATACTAGTCTTTTTATCAGTTGAATTATATAAAAGAGATATTCATCCATTATTTAAAGTGGTAGGTATATTTTTATTTATATCTTGTTTTGTAATTTGTGGATTTGAACATTGCATCGCTAATATGTTTTATTTTGCTTTAGCAAATAGCTATTTACTTTCTCCAGTAGGATCATTTTTAAATCTATTAATTGTAACTTTAGGTAATTCTTTAGGAGCAATAATTATTTATTTTGTTTTCTATTTAATAGATTATAAAAAGAAAAATAATTAGGATATAATATAAAATTTGCAATATAAAAAGGAAGCACTATGCTTCCTTTTTGTTTAACTAATTAAGCTTGTTTAGTGAATGGAAGAGCGTCGAAGTATTCGCCTTCATCTTCTGTAGCTTCGTAGATATATCCAATAACATCAACTTGACTAATATCATCTAAGCCACCCCACCATGTCATACTCCAAGCAATATCAATTTCTTGTTCAACACTTACATCATCTGTAAAGCAAATTTCAAATAAATGAGAAGGTGAATTTGAAGCATATTCTCCTGAATATGAAGCGACTTTATAATCAAGATAACCATTATCTTCAACAGTCCAACCAATTACAAGTGTTTCTTTTCCAGCAACAATTGTACCCTTATTCCATGTTGTTGTTCCAATTTTAATCTTATCAGTTGTAAATGTAGCAGTGTAACCTTTTGCTTCGTTTTTCCATGTACCTGTCATTTGTGAGACGCTGAATGGTCCTCCTGGCATAACGACGATCTTATTAACTGAACATGGAGTTTGTCCACTCTTATAAACAGAACTATAAATATTCATAGTAACTTCAACACCTGTTGAAGGAACATCGTAATTATAAGCATCTGATTTAGCTACGATATGGAGAATTTCTTTTGCTGAATCATAAGTAACAGTAAAGAATCTATTATCACTTAATTCGATTCTATCAGTAATTGTATTATCACTTCCTGAAGGTGATGTTTGGAACTTGAAGTCAAGTGATTCACCTTGATAGACAATAACTTTATGAGCAGTTTCAACTCTATTTCCGTTTACTCCTGTACAATTGAAGAACCAATAGAATGGTTCAATTCCTGCTATGACATCGACAGTTACATCATAAAGAACTGAGTTAGTAGTGTGGTTTCCAAATGTTAAGGTTGAACTACCAAATCCTACAGCTTCGTATTCTCCAAGAGAATTATTTCTTGAAGCAATAACTTTTGTATCACTACTTGCAACAACACCATATTGCCAATAATCAAGAGCTTCTTCTTCTTTATATTCAAATGTTACAAAGCTTCTATCAATTGCGATAATATCGCCTTTTTTAATAACGTTCTTGCTATCATCAGTATTAACTGTTTTATTGTTAACTCTTAATGAAGTAATGTTTTTAATGAAATATTTATCATAATCAAATGAAGGAGCAGTGGTTAATGTTTCATTATATTCATAACTCCAAGCGATATCTTTAGTAATAGTTCCTTTAGTTTGACCACCAATTAAGAATTTATCATTGCTAAAGTCATAAGCATCGCTCTTGAATGATTCAATAGTGTATTTACCACTTAACATTCTTCCTTTAGCATCAAATGTAATTGATAAATCGTATTCATAATGAACATTATTTGAAGCATTTGAAGAATCAACATAAGTCTTATATGAATCGACAGTAGTAGTGAATCCACCACTAATATTACTAACACTACTAACTTCTAAGCTAGCAAATTTTAAGCTGTCTTCAATTGTAAAACTTGCTCTATATGCTTCATAGAAGTCAAGTTCTAATGAGTAATAGTCATGACTATACATATTAGCGAAGAATTCAGCATCTTCTCTTGTATATGAATAGCGTGAACTATTTGCTGGGAATTCATTAGCAGTTTCATAAATGTTATAAAGTCCGCTATATTTAGCGCTTCTTTGATCGTTATCAATATCGTGATCGGTTGTTTGATAATTTGAAGTTTCAACATAAGTATCAACAACTCTTAATTTATTGCCTTCAATAGCTTTATAAACATCTCCAACATGTACTGGATTTCCATCTGTTCCAGTAGATAATGTTTGAACAGAAGCAATACTGACATTATCAGCATATTTATTCCATACGTAATCTTCGTTTGTTTTTGAATTTCTGTATGTAACTTTAGAAACATTTTCTGGATATGTAGAGATTGTTGAAGCTCCAGAATCAAACAATGTTTCTAATTGATTACCAGTTTGAGGAAGAGTGACAACTTGATCTCTTCTAACATAGCATCTCTTTGTTGTTGGGTTGTAATAGAAGATATAGCTATATCCTCCATCAAGTTTAAATTGTTCTGAACCTGAAGGCTCAATATGAGCAAAACATTCTCTAAAATCAAATGCATATTGATCTGTTGAAGGATCTCTATACTTTAAAGCTTTAGCTTCGCCGTCAACATTAACATAGAATGTTAAGTGACTATCTGTTTCAAGAGTAATTGGATCGGATTCATAAATCCCTTCTGAATTTGGAACAAGTGGGAATGTTGCATCACCTCCAACACTTACTTCAGCATCGCCAATCATAATTGAAGCTTCAACTAAAACTGATTCTGAAGGCATTGTGAATGTGTAGCAATCATTAATTTTGTTTTTAACCGTTCCATTTACTCTTACTTCAGTAATTTCAATAGAAGAAGAGGTTGCGTTTACTGTAAATGAAACAGTTTCACCAGCTTTTGCGCTTGTTGGACCATCAAATATGACTCCGCTTTGTTTTTTATAACTAATTGAATAAACATCTTCTGGAGGAGTAACTTCACTTGCTTCAACTTTAACAGTAAATGTTGCGCTGTTAAAACCTTGTTTTGAAGCGGTAATAGTGGCGCTTCCTTCAGATCTACCACTTACTAAACCAGCTTGAGAAACTAAAGCTACGTTAGGATCTGAACTAGTCCATTTAGCATCATTAACATCGTTTCCATTTGAATCTCTTAATTTTAATGTTAATGTTTCTCCTTGTTTAATAGTGGAGTTTTCAGCATCGTTAATAATAATTAAGTTTGGTAATGTAACATCTTTAACTGTAATTGTTAATGTTGCTGCAATATAGCCAGGTTTTGTACAAGTAATAGTGGTACTTCCAGCTGAAATTGTAGTTAAATCACCTAAAGCTGAATCGATAATAGCAACTTTTTTATCGCTACTTGTCCAAGTAACACCATCAAGATTAACTCCGCCTGCTCTAGCAACAAGAACAGTAGTTTGGCCAACGTCTAATTCTGATGGACCAATAATACTAATATTGGTATCTATAATTTCGTTTTTATCTTCTTCACAACTTGTTACAACACCAATTGCCCCAAATGTAAGAGCTAAACACAAGCCTGTTAATAAAATTTTCTTTTTTTTCATATTGATAGTCTCCTTTTAATTTGATTTTGGGAAAAAGAAGTCAATTAGAATATTTGTTGAATATAATCTAAGGACATCTTTTGTTTCAGAAACGTCTAAATATTGCAATGTATATGGGAATTGAATTGCAGATTGGAAATTTAATATTTGATATCTAAATGTTTCATCATATCCTGTATAATTCCCGTTTCCATCAGAAACCATTCCGTATTGAACATATGAAATTTCAAATGTGTTTTGTCCAACATTTCCTAATTCGCCGCTATTTCCATATAAAATACCTGAACTATTTGTTGGGAAAGATATTTTCATAGCAACATCATCTCCGCCATGAATATTACCGCTATCCCATCCCCATCCTTGGAAATAGTCTGTTCTTGTTAAGAATTCTCTAACTTCTTCATCAGATTCCATTTTCTTAACAACATTAATGGTGTATTCGACCATTTTATTTAATGCACAATCATAAATACTGATATTTGATTGACCAACATTTTGAGTATAAAGATAATAATTTCCGTTTTCTTCAATTGTTGTAATAACATCTTCATTAGAAGAAAGAACAGTCAATGTTTGATCTGTTTGGTTTGGTACCTTAACACCTATTTGATATTTACGATGTTTTGCTAAATTTCTTTCACTAAGAACGACATCTTCTAAAGCATATTGAAGAGTTGCTTTTGAATGAACATAACTTAATTCTTGAGCAACTTTTGGGCTTTCAGTTACTGTTAAATTTACTTTATATAAAGAATTATTTTTAGCATCATTTACTTCGATAATTGTTGTACCAACTTTATTAGCAATAATGTCACCATTACTTAAGGTATATGCGACTTCTTTATTTGAACTTGATACACTGTATGCTAAATCTTCGTTAATGCTTTTTCCGTTTGTTTCTAAAATTGTAGCAATGTTAACACCATCATCTGTAAATAAATTGTATGAGTAAGTATCAGTGTTATTTTTTGATTCACAGCTTGTAGTAGTGAAAGCAAATGAAGAGACTAATAACACAGAACTTAGTAGTACAATGTTTTTAATTTTTTTACTATTCAATTTGTATTCCCTCCTTATCGTTTGTAAATAATATTTTATAAATATTATATTAAAAGTAATATGAACTAAAATTAATGGAATTTTAATATTAATATTAAAATGGTATTAAGATTTAATAAAAATTAAGTAAAGTTTATATATTATATATATAATTTATCGATACGAAAAGGAGGCTTCGATATGAAAAGATTAAAAAGTTTATTAATAGTCGGATTATTATCAATGATTATTGGCGTTTCTGCTTCTTGTAATTCACCTAAAGTTGTAGATAACGTTGATTTAAAAGAAATCATCACTTTATTTAATGAAGCTACAAGTTACGATTTAACAAGCACAGTACCAGTTCAAACAACTAATTATCCAAACGGATTTAGTACTCAGATTTCTTCAAGACAAGAAGCAATTGAATACAATTTTACTGATCTTACAACTAATACTATTGTTACTTCATATGGATATGCAAATCATGAAGAAGGTGTCATGGAATATACCTATGATGAATATGGTGATATTCAACCAGGATATTTAATTGATAAAAATGCTGATGGTGTAGTAAAAACAATTCAAACAAGTGATAAAGTTGATCTTGGAATTAAACAAATTGATATTCCTAATTATGTTAGAGATAGTGAATTAGTTTATAAAGTTGATTTAGCTTTAGGCGTAGATAAAGTTTTAGTCCAAACAATTATTACTTCTGCAATTCCTGGAATGACTCTCCAAATTTTAAAAGACTATGGAACTTTTAAAGAAGAAGGAGTTTATTTACAAACAGATGGAACAGGAAAATCACTTGAATTAGTATTCGAGTATGAAGCAGATGAAACAGCTGCTGCAAATGGAGAGAAAGTTAAATTCACAATTGATAACTTAAACGTTACAACTGAATTACCAATTACAAGTTATTTAGCTGAAGGTGGAACTTATAAACCAATTTCTGCTCAAGCACATAAATTATCTGATCTTGCATTTGCTGATTATGTTGTTAGATTAGATTCTGTTGATTATAACGGTGATGGTGTAAAAGATGGTGGAATGGAAATCGTTTACAATTGCTACTATGGTTATGTTGGTGTCACTTATGATGATACAACTACTATTTTCGATGAATATGATAAAAATGGAAAACCTACTGGTGAAGCTTATGCAATGTCAAATGAAATGTATATTCCAGTTTATGGATTTGATGATATTGATAACAACTTCTATCTTGTTACAGTTGCTAACGATGGAACAGTTGATTTAAGTGCTACTGACCATTCAACATTTACAGAAGATAAGAAAGTATTTGAACAAGCTACTGCAAATCAATATTTCACAAGTTATGAAACAATGATTTACTTTATGGCAACCGGCTTATTCACACCATTCCCATACTTAATGTTCTTCCCTGGATTTAATGATCCTGAAAATCTTAGTATTCTTGGTGATTATGTTGAAATTGATCCAGATGAAGGTGCATATGGTTTTATTTCATTTGATAAAGAATCAGTTGAATTAATTGATGAACTTATGGGATATACTGAGGATGGTTATACATCAGAATTTGGTGAACTTATGGGCTTTAGCTATATCTTTAATGGTGATATTGCCACCATGAATGATGAAGATATTGAAATGCGTTTAGGACTTGTTGTCCCAGAAGGATTAATAACATTTACCTACACAATAACAGGATTTAATACAAGTAGAGCAAGCTTTAAAGGAGTTAATGATTTACTTATTGGATTATATCCTGATTTAGTTGAAGAATAGTAATTTTAAAAAGAAGGCTAATAAGGCCTTCTTTTTTAAAAAACATGTGTATTTCCCACCTCTTTTTTAAATTATTTATGAAGAAAAAACCTATCTTTTATTACATATTTGGAGCTATAACTCTAAGCATTGGAATTATTGTTGTTTGTATGTTTGCTTTCTTACCATCAATGATGAAAGAGCAATTTGATACAAATCAATATTTAGGTTGGATTTGTTTAGTTTTAGTTGTAGTTGGGCTTCTTATTTCTTTTTTAGGAATATTTCTTCTTAAGAAAGGTAATTTTGTAAGATTAAATAAACATCTTGATGGTGATAAAAAAGAAGAAGAAAATGATAAAAACAATATGAAATCTTAACTATTTTATAGAAATTAACCAATTAAAATGTTAGAATCATATTACGCAGGCATGGCGTAATCGGTAGCCGCGATAGACTCAAAATCTATTGACAGTGATGTCGTATCGGTTCGAGTCCGATTGCCTGCACCATCTTTAATAAGTTAGGTGATACGTATAATCGTATTGCCTTTTTTTCTTGCTTTTATAGCAGTTTTTACTCATTTAAATATGTTAACGATTTGAGATCGGTATAGAATTCGAATCAATGAATTAGAATTCAATCAATTGGAAGAAGAACTTGTTTTGAAATATAAGCTAATAATGTTCCTTCAAAAAACAAGAAGCACAATTATAGTTACTAATTAACTCTATCATCAAAGAAAGATATGAATATGGATACACATTTAATAGAAGCATTAGAAAAAAGACTTATGCAAGATGCTCAAATAATATCATTAGCATAAGATAATAGATTCATCAGTTGGATCATTCTGTAGATGCCTTCGTATGAACCAAACGATGAGATTATTATCCCGTTTGAATCGTGATACAAGACGAAACAAGGCTTTTTCATCAATTACTAATAAATTGGTAATTTTCGAGAATATTCTTTTGAATAGGGGAGGGGGAGGTCAAGTCTCTACACTTATTTATAGGGATACCGAGCCTGGGGTTTCGTGCGTAAAAATTGGAGTTCAAACGTGTGAAAAATGGTACAAATGTTTTAACAATTAAGTACATACTTTTATAAATAATTTAAAAAGTATAAAAATAGATGAAATTGTTGATTTATCTAATAAAATATATTTAATAGAACATAATTAAAATAATTTATTTACTCAGAATCACTTGATTTATATTTAGCCATAAAAAGAATATCTTGGTTGAAATCACCAAATTTTTTACCAAAAATATTAATTCCACCTATATTTTTAGCATCTTTTTTAACTTCAATTTTAAAACTGGTTCTATTCCCTTTATCTAAATTTAATGATTTTAAATTAATTTTCTTAGTAATTAATTTTTCATTTAAATATACTCCATTATTATTGATATATATGTTAACTAATACACCATATTTTGTTGATTCAGTGTACCACCATTCAGGAGTAAATGTACCATATCTATCACCATAATCACCTAAAGAAGTATAAGTACAAACTTCAATTCCGTTTATTGAAAAAGTAATATCACTAGGAAAATTAGGGTTATATCCTCTAGCTTCACTACAAAGTTCTAAAGAAAATGAAATAGAAGATAAATCCCCGTTACTAGTGTAATCATTAGGGATAGCATATTCAAAATAACATGAATTTGATGACCAAATGATTTTTGCACTATGTCTAGATGGAATAAAAATATTATTAGGAGATCCTCCCATAATTTGGTTTGTTTCATTAGCCATACCACAATCTTTGTCTACTTTAGCATCTATATAATCGCCAATAGGAATACTAATAACAAAAGGAGGAATTTGTGTTTTAATTTTAGGAATGTCTCTTGTTTGAAGAAGAATAAATGCTCCATCATTATAAGAGTAATAATTAGTACCTTTATTTCCATTATTTTCTACTTTAATTAAGTTAGCTTCTTCTAATATTTGAAGATGAAAAGCAGCACTAGAAGGTTGAATATTTAATTCTTTTGCTATATCAATCATCTTTTTTTGTTGTCTATTTAATAAAGATAAAATTTGTAATCTAATTGGAGAACTTAATGCTCTTCCAATATTACAAATTTTATCAACGTCTTCATCTTTTTCGATATTAAAGTAGTTAATTAAATATTCTTGTTTTGAAATTGCTTGTATAATTTCTTCTTTTTTATTCATATAATTAATATTACAGTAATTATGTAATGAAATAAAGAAATATTCCAAGATATTACACTTTTTTTGTAAAATATAAATATTTATAATATTTAATGAAAGGAATAAATATCATGAAGAAAAATCGTATTTGTTTTTTAAGTTTTTCGTTTTTTATGTCTTTGGCAGCTTTATCAGCTTGTCAAAATCCAAATCCAGTCGTAGAAGAAACTAAATATAATGTAAGTTTTAACCTTAACGGTGGTACTGGAACTGCACCAGTTATCGAAGCCCAAAAAGAGGGCGCAGTATTTACAATTCCATCAACAGATGCAACAAAAGAAAATTATACATTCTCAGGATGGAATGAAGGTGAAGAATTTTATACAGTTGGCTCATCATTTACAATGCCAGCTAGAGATGTTAATTTTGTTGCTAAGTGGGATAAACATATCTCTAAACCAGCATTCTCGAAAGAATCGTATGTATATGACCGTGTTGCTGGTGGAAATTTAGAACTTCCAATTAATTTAGATGGGGCAAACTTCTATTATCTTGATATTGATAGTAAGCAAGTACCTTTCTCAAAAACTAAGTATGATGAATCAAAAGGATGTATCGTTGTAGATGGCGAATACATGTTAAATTTAACTTTAGGTGATCATTATGTAAAAGCTATTACTGATGGAGATGAAGAACCAGCAAAGTGTGTTCTTACAATTACAAACTCTATTCAAACTACATTTGACACAACAACTAAGACCTTCAAGAAAGGTTATATGGATAAGGTTGAATTTGATGCAGACTTTAGTCAAACAACCATTAGTCAAGTTACAACAAATGATATAGTAGTAGATTCATCTTATTATGGATATGATAATGGCAAATTCTATATTAAAGCCGAATGGTTGAGTAAGTTCTATGGATCTAACACATTTAGTGTCTTATTATCTAATAATGATAAATATAACTTTACAATTGATAGTAGTATCGTTTTCTATACAGACTACGATGTAACTACAATTCATGATTCAAGTCAAAGTACAGTTGGTCATAACCCATTATATCAATACAGCACTTCTGAAAGTGTCCAAATTGTTGATGGAGTAGATAAAATGGATGGAAGAGTATTAAAATACGTTCCAAACTACGAAGATGTACCACTTGATTGTAACGGTATTTACACACTTAAGAGCGATGTTTGCTCGTATTTATGGTATGATGCTGGATTAACTAAAACTAAGAATTATGCTGTAAGTTTTGATTATATGACAGTTAATACCACTGTTGGTGAATTTAAATTTAGAGCTGAAAACAATTCTTGGAGCGATGATTTATTATTAGGTACTGAAAACGATAATAAAGTGCATCATTATACAAGATTTATTGAAGGAAAAGATGTTGGTAATGGGTTCTTTGTTAGAGCCTTCTTTAAAGGTGGTTCTGGACATGTATATTTCGATAACTTTACAGTTACTGAAATTGATTCAGTTCCTAGTATTTCTACAATTTCTGATTATAAATATACTGGAGCTATTACAACAACATTTGATAATGCTAACCTCTTATATGATATTAAATTAGATGGAAAAAAATATGATGGTATTACAACTAGTGGAAATACTATTACAATCGATGAACCTACAGCTTTAGCTCTTGAAACTGGTGAACATACACTTAGTCTTTTTACAGAACTTGGTGAAGTTTCAACATCTTTTAGATCTATTAAAGATTTAACTTGTGAATTTGTTACTACTGAAGCTACATATTCTTCAGAAACAGGTTCTGGAGTTAGATATTATGGTAATTTTGGTAGTGAATTAAAGATTGCTTCTGTTAAACAAGCCGAAAAAACACATGATGCTGGATATGGTGGATGGGATTTTGTTGTTAATAACACAACAAAAGATTATAAAGATCAAGTCACATTACAAGCGGGAAATAACAATGAAGGATATATTGAATTTTCAAAAGAATTATGTGAATCAGTCTTTGGAACTACACAATTTATTATTGAATACACAAATGGTGCTAGATCAACCTTAACATTGAAGAACAACTATGAAATGTATTCAGATTACGATAATACATCATTATTAGGTTATTATAATGGTAGTTATAGTAGTGGATCTCCATTAAATAGTGGTATGTGGGGTTCTACTCAAGTTAATGTTTCTGAATATGAAACTGGAAACAATGGTTTATCAATTACTTCTACAGAAGGCAGTGCTGATCAATGTGCCTTTACTACTAAATATCATGATCATGTTTGGGATTGGTATAAGATTAACGGTGAAAGCTCAAAATTATATCGTACAAAATTTAAATATAGAATTACTAACTTAGCTCAAGATAGTGTATATTTTTATGTTATGACACCTGGTTCAGATAAAGAAGCTATTGCTAATGATTTCTATGGAAATTACGATCAAACTGATTATGTTGCTGGAGATAACTATTATAAAGTAAGATACAACTTAATTTGTGATGGTCAATTCCATGAATTTGATAGTGGTTTATATACATTTGATAGTTCATTAAGAATGAGTAAGATTCAATTACCAAGCTTTGCAGCGAGCGATAATGCTGAAGTTTTAATTGATAATTATTGTGTTGAATCAATTGATAATACTTCTCCAATTAGTACAACTCAATTCTATGTTGATGATCCAAAAGATATTCAATTTACATCAAATAAGGAAATTGAAAGAGTCTTATTTAATGGTTCAGTAGTTGATTTTACTAAAGATGGAAATAAATATACCTTAGCTAGTAGTTTATTTACTTCATTAGCATATGGTGATTACACAATCACTCTTGATTATGGAACCCATATGGTTAAACATACTCTTACAGTTACTGATCTTCATGTTGCTGTTTTAACAGAAACATCAAAGCATGTTACATATCAAGGTGGAAGTGTCAAATTAGCTGGTAAATTTGATACAACATTATCAGTTACTTCCTTTAAACGTCAAGGAACTCATGACTGGGATAATACAACTGGAAGATTAAACGGAACTTCAAGTGATGGAACAATGGATGCAAGTTATGTCACAATTGAAGCTGATGGCATTAGATTAAGTGAAGAAGTTGTTAATCAATGTTATGGTGAAATGAGTTATACAATTGAATTTTCAAACAAAAAGAAAGTTCAATTTACCTTAACAAGTAACCAAATTTATTATAGTGACTTCAATGAAACATTAGTTTTTGTTGAATTTGCTGCTGGTCTGAATGGTCCAGGGTGTCAAGATTACACCATGGCAACTTATGAAACAATTGAATCTAGAAGAGTATTAAGATACACTCCAAGTAACGCTGTTTTAGGACATGCTTTAGGTGCTGATAATAGAATTTTAACCTTCTCAGTTGAAGGTAAGAATGGCTGGTGGTGGCAATGGAACTTAGGCACATTAACAAGCGATAGTAAGTTATATATTGACTTAAGTTATGCTATTAGCGGTGATTGTGATTCATATGTTTTCGAATACTGGGATAATAGTGAACAAAAACATAGTGTCAGTTTAAGTAAGTCTAATTCTTCTATGTCTTTAGAACTTGATGCTAATGATGTTGCTGCATTTGGTATTGGTTGTTCAGCTTATGGAACTGCAAGTGCTGGTTCCTATATGGATATTTATAGCTTTGCATTTGGAATAAAATAATATGAAAATTGTAAATTTAATTTTATTAATTTCATCATTAATTTTAGTCAAAAACACTGCTTTTAACACTTATAAATCTACAAATTTAGAAGATACTTATCAAGTCGATGGAGGCAAAATCTCCATCGGCTTCGATGAAGAAGATAAAGATTTATTTAATTACTATACTGAATTTGACACATATCCATTTTTAATGGATTCAAAATGCTATGCTTGGACTTTAGCAGAGCAAAAAATCGTTTATAATCAAAGTTTATTTAGTGATGTAGATGTTAGTGTTGATACATATACTATTAATAAAGATGGAAAATTTGATTGTGGAATTTACGTTCAAGGTACTAACTTTTCAAATGTAATTGATGGTTGTAGTGCATATTGTTTAAATTTAGAAAAAGGTGCAGATAAAAATACTTTTTATCTTAAATTGCATCAATTTAAAAATTCAACATATGCTGGAGTTAAAAAAGAAATTGCTAATTTAAAGTTACCAACTGAACAATTAAATTTAAGAGCCGTTGTAAAAAATGGCACATTATATGCTTTTGTTAATCATGAAAGTATACCTAGATTCTCTTATGAAATTGGAATTAGTCAAGGTTATGTAGGCTTAAGAAGTTTTTATAGTCCTAACTATTTTGATAATTTTACAGTTATTGGAGAAGGAATACCTTACTATAAAAGTGATATTGAAGTAATGATAGATAAAGCTAACAAGTTAGATTTATCTAAATACACATTAAAAACAGCCACAAATCTTACTTTAGCAATTAATGAAGCAAGAGTAGCTTTAGATTCTTTCAATCAATATGATATTGATGAAGCTTTAGAAAATTTAAAAAATGCATACGATGATATGCAAGAACTTCGTTCATTTGCTCAACTACAAGATGCTATTTTAGAAGCAAGTAAAATTAATAATCATGATGAAAAATATACTAAAAATTCATATGAAGCATTAAAAATTGTTTTAGATATTTGTAAAAAAATAGTAGATGGAAATGAAGATGAAATTTCTTATTGGTGTTGTGTTTTAGAAGGAAAAATCTCTTCTTTAATTGAATATTTACCAAAGGAGACTTTATGAAATTTAAATTTAGTTATCTCGCTATATCTATGTTGACCATAGGTGCTTTAAATTTTAATATTAATACAAGTGTAAATGAAATTAAAGAGATGGGAGCTCGTATGTCAATTACTAAAAATGAGTATGAAGTAATGCTTAACGATTTATCTAAATTACCAGTAAATTTTGTATATAATGACCATTATTTTAAAGGTTTTGATAGTTATTATTTTAAAGAAATTAAAAGAGAAACTAAAAACGAAAGAAATGGTGTTATTACAACAATTACTTTATCTTATAAAGAATTAGAAGTTAGAGTTGTAACTGGTTTTTATGAAGGTTACGATGCTTACGATTACACAGTGTATTTTAAGAATGTTTCGGATCATAATTCTGGAGTTATTCGTAACTTTAATAATGTTGATTTAAATATTGAAGGAAAAAACCCTGTTTTAAAAGGTATTTTAGGAGATCACTCCAATAACTATGCTCCTTATGAATATGATTTAAATAAGGAAGAAGTTAATTTTGTCTCTGATAAAGGTAGAGCTACACATATTTATTTCCCATATTTTAATATTGAAAATGATAATGGTGGAGCTTTAATTGCTATTGGTTGGGGTGGAACTTGGGAAGCTAATATTTCAAGTGAGGATGATGTTACTAATATTAGAGGAACTTCTACCTTAAATTTAAATACTTATTTAAAACCAGGCGAAGAAATTAGAAGTGCCTTAATTGGTATTGTTAGATATTATGAAAGAGATGAAGATGTAGCTACAAATGCATGGAGAAGATGGTGCGTTGAATGTAATCTTCCTAAAGCAAGTGCAACTTCCAAAACTCATCTTGAGCCATTTAATCTTGCTTTCTTTGCTGCAGATTCAGATAGACCAAGTAGTGATGGAAGTATTGGTGAATACTATGGTTTTTGGGAAAATTCGTTTAATTCCTTTTTTGATCATGGTTTAACTGCAGACTTTAGATGGTTTGATGCTGGATGGTATTCTGATCCTTATAAAAACACTGTTCCTTCAGATTGGTGGGGAACTGTTGGTTCTTGGGAATTAGATCATAAAAAATGGCCAGGAACAACATTTAATGATTCTGTTGAATATCTTCATGAGTGTGGCACAAAAACAATGGTTTGGTTTGAACCTGAAAGAGTTACTCATTTAAGTGGTATGGTTTCAAATTATGGTTATGATCGTACATGGGTTTTATCAGATCACGGAAATAACAACTGTTTTGTTAATAATTTAGGTATTAAAGAGTGTTTAGAATGGACTACTGATAGAATTCTTACATTCTTAGATACATATAATGTTGATTTGTATAGGGAAGACTTTAACCTTGATCCTGGAATTTTCCGGAGTATTGGAGATGGCTATCAAGGTCACGATAGAGTTGGTATTACCGAAAACTTGTATATGCAAGGACATTATCAACTTTGGGATAATATTATTGAATATTGCGCCGATAATGGAAAATGTACTTTTGTCGATTCTTGTGCAAGTGGAGGAGGAAGAAATGACCTCGAAACTATGAGAAGAAGTGTTCCAATTTTAAGAAGTGACTCTGATCGTACTACAATTCCTTTACGTTTAGCTTATACTCAATCATTAGCTAAATGGCTTCCATTCTCAGGAGCTGCAAGTAATGATTCAACTGCTCAACTTTCTGAAGGAAATACTGATATTTATTCATTTAGAGCTAGTTATTTAGGTACAACTTATATTACTGGTAGATATTATCATAACCAAAATAATATTAACTGGGCAGAATTAAAACAAGGTTTAAAAGAACATAAAGAAATTAGCAAATATATTCTTAAAGATTACTATAGTTTAACTCCTTATCGTGGAGTTAGTAATGACCGTGAATGGGTTAGCTATATGTACTTTGATAAAGAAGATAATTCAGGTGTTATTCAAGCCTTTAGACAAGGAAATTGTCTTGAAGATAGCATTCTTGTTCAAGTAAAAGGTGTTGATAAAGATAAATATTATTCTATTACTGATCTTGATGGAGTTAATAGTGTAGCTAAAATAAAAGGTTCAGCTTTACAAAAAGGATTACCAATTTATACGGCTAAACCTCGTACAGCTATCGTAATGTATATTAACGAAGTTAAATAGTTAATTATTTAGTTTATATAAAAGAGCTGTTAAATAACAGCTCTTTTATAATGTTTTTTAAAAAAGAGATAGGAAAACATATGTTTTTTTAAAAATACACTATGAAATACTGCTTATTTATTCGTCTTGATTTTCTTTATCATTAACAATTGTAAAATATTTGTATGTTGTAATTGTTTAAATTATTAAACGAATGAACATAACACGAACGATATTAAAACTTTAGCATTTTCTTGGTTTAAAGAAGGTGCAGAGTTGGCTTTACTTGCTCCTACAGCAATGAATCAACAAAAGTTTAAATTATATATGAAAACGATAAAGTAACTTTTAAAGAAGGAATTGAATTTTACACAAAACTTGATTTAGGTATTGTTAAATATCATTTTGAAGTTGGATCAAATAGAAAAATTTAATATTAAATCCCACTTATTTTATAATTTAAGGCAAACTAAATGATTGTTTTTTATTTTATAAATTTTAATATTCTAATTACGATTTAAAAAATAATAACTTGACAAATATCATATTTTTATTAAGATATTACAAGTAGATTGATAGAGGCGCAATTGAGATTAGTAATTAACGGATAGGGCACTAGATGAAGTTAATGAAAGGTGAGATTGCCGAAACATATTAGAGGCATCTAATATGATTGGGCTATGAGATAACATCTTATAGACTCCTACAACTTGTAGAGGCGCTATCGGTGTTATTCTTATGAATTGCATCGAGCGATGCAATCTTTTTTATTTAAAGGGGGATAACACATGAAAAAGACATTATTAATTGCTATATCTACATTAGCACTTTCCGTTTTAGGAACAACTACAACGAGTTGTTCTGCTACTTCATCAAAATTAACAATTGTTCATTTTGATCAAACCATATTAGGAGAAGCTCAAAAAGATTTGAGTGTTTCTGTTGGTATTAAAAAAGGCAATAGTGAATTACAAACATTAATTAATGGAGCTTTAGCTACATTAGATTCATCAACAAGAAACGAATTAATGATTGCAGCAACTGAAAGAAGTACTGCAACAAGTATTAAAAATGAAGAAGGAAAACCAATTTATACAGTTGCTCCACATGATGATTCAAAACCTGACTTAATTGTTGGGCTTGAATGCAACTATTCTCCATTTAACTGGACAGAAACAAAAGCAAATACATACACATATCCAACAAATTTAAATAATCAATATGCTGATGGATATGATGTTCAAATTGCTAAATACGTTGCAGATTATATTGGATATAATTTAATAATTAAGAAATTAGAATGGGAAGTTTTAATTCCTAGTTTAGAGAATAATACAATTAATGCTGTTATTGCAGGTATGACTGATACTGAAGAAAGAAGACAAAGTATCGATTTTACTGATCCATACTATACTAGTGAACTTGTTTTAGTAGTTAAAGAAGACTCTAAATATGCTTCATCAAATTCTTTAAGTGACTTTAGTGGAGCTAGAATTGTTTCACAAGTTTCAACAGTTACTAACGACATTATTGATACCTGGGTAAACGAGTATAATGTTAATCATCTTGCTCCATTAGACACCTTTGCAACATGTGCTTTAGCAGTTAAAAATGGTTCAGCTGATGCAATGACTGCAGAATTACCTGTTGCTACAGCAATAGTACAAGGAAATAATATTTAATGAATAGTTTTGAGAAGATTTGGGCATTAATTACTAATTATGGTACGACTTTTCTAGAAGGATTAGCCGCTACTTTAATTTTAGCTTTATTTGGCACATTTGTTGGGCTTTTACTAGGTATTTTGTTTGCTCTTTTAAAAGAAATTAAGATTAAAGAAGATGATAATAAAGCTGTTGTTTTCTTTAAAAAGTTATTAAAAGGCTTAGTTTCTTTATATGTAAATATATTTAGAGGAACTCCTATGATGGTTCAAGCTATGATCATTTATTTCGGAACTGAAGCTTTACTTCATTGGTCTACAATTCAATCATTTAGTTTCTTTACTGGAGCATTCTGGTGTGGTTTATTTGTTATTACCATTAATACCGGAGCATACATGACTGAAATCGTTAGATCAGGATTAAATGGAGTTGATAAGGGTCAATTAGAAGCTGCAAAAGCGCTTGGTTTTTCTTATTCAAGAAGTATGACATACGTCATTATTCCTCAAGCTATTAGAAATTCTTTACCTACAATTTTAAATGAATTAGTAGTTAATATTAAGGATTCTAGTGTATTAAATGTTATTGGTGTCACTGAATTATATTTAAGTGTTAGTATCGCTACAAATAAAAACTATTTTATTGTAGAAGGTTATGTAATTATTGCTATTATTTATCTTCTTTTAACATTGATTGCTTCATATGTTACTAAGTTAATAAGTAGAAAATTAGATGGTAAAAAAGCTTTTAAATTATCTATTTTTAAACATTATAAACCTAAATTAATTGAGGAAGAATAGTTATGGAACAAGTATTAAGTATTAAAAATTTAAAGAAAAGTTTTAAACATAATGATGTCTTAAAAGATATTAATTTAGAAGTTAATAAAGGAGATGTTGTTGCAATTATTGGTAGTAGTGGAAGTGGAAAATCGACAT
>JAEDIE010000025.1 GCA_016296775.1 Bacilli bacterium
CATATGGTTTTTAAAATAAAATGTCCCCTTTTAAAGGGACATTTTATTTTGTTTATGAGGAAGTTTGAATAAATTAATCAACTTTAGCGTGGTTAGAAGAAAGGAAGACGTTTCTCATCTTATCTTTAACCATTTCTTTGACGGCGTTTCTAGCAGGAGTAGTGTATTTTCTAATTTCGAATTCTTTTGGTTGTTCAACAAAGAATTTTCTAACTTCACCTGTAAAGCAAACTCTTAAATCTGTTCCAACATTGATTTTACAAACAGCTCTTTTACTAGCTTCAGTTAACATATCTTCTGGAATACCTTTTGCTTCAGCAAGTTGTCCACCATATTGGTTAACAAGAGCAAGTCTTTCTTTTGGAACACTGCTTGATCCATGTAAAACAAGTGGGAAAAGAGGTAGTTTTTGTTCAATTTCTTCTAAAATATCAAATCTTAAAGCAGGTTTTTCATCTGGTTTATATTTAAATGCTCCATGAGCAGTACCAATAGCAACAGCTAATGAATCAATGTTAGTTCTTGTGACAAATTCAACAACTTGATCTGGATGAGTGAAGTGACCATATTTATCTTCAACTGTTGAATCATCTTCAATACCAGTAATTGAACCTAATTCGCTTTCAACTGTAACATTATGTTTATGAGCATATTCGACAACTTCTTTAGTTAAGCGAATATTATCTTCAAAACTCATACTTGAAGCGTCAATCATGACGCTAGTGAAGCCTAAATCGACACATTTTTTACAAATTTCAACACTTCTTCCATGATCTAAATGAAGAGCCATTTCAATTCCAGTTTCGCTTGCTGTTTTAGCAATAGCCATTAAATATTCTTCACCAAAATATTTAATAACATTTTCAGTAATTTGGATAATTACTGGAGAATTTTCTTCTTTAGCAGCTTCACAGACTACTTTGAATGTGTCGAATGTATCGACGTTGAAAGCTCCGATGGAGTAGTGGCCTTCGTAAGCTCTTTTAAACATTTCTTTTGTATTAACCAAACTCATTTTTAATCTCCTTTAGTCGTTAGCATGTCCACTTGAATGGAAGACATTGTCTAATTTATTTCTAATTAAATTTCTAACTGATTCCATAGCTGGATTTACAAAAACTCTAACATCAAATTTATCTTTATTTTCAGTTAAGGCTTTTCTTAATCCGCCAACATAAGCAACTCTAATATCAGTGCCAACATTTATTTTACAAACTGCATGTTTACTAGCTTCAGTTAACATGCTTTCTGGAATACCAATAGCTTCTTCCATTTCTCCGCCATACTTATTTAAAATCTCTAAATCTGAATGAGGAACACTGCTTGCTCCATGTAAAACAAGTGGGAAAGAAGGTAGTTTTTGTTCAATTTCTTCTAAAATGTCAAAACGTAATTGAGGTTTTTGACCTGGTTTAAATTTATATGCTCCGTGAGCTGTTCCAATAGCAATAGCTAATGAATCAATACCAGTTCTTTTAACAAAATCAACAGCTTCATCTGGATGAGTGAAGCAGCCATATTTATCATCTACTTGAACTTCATCTTCAATTCCTGCAATTGCTCCAAGTTCTGCTTCAACAACAACACCATGAGCATGAGCGTAATCAACGACTTCCTTTGTCATTTTTACGTTTGTTTCATAGTCATAACTTGAAGCGTCAATCATGACGCTAGTGAAGCCTAAATCGACACATTTTTTGCATAATTCAACGCTTTTACCATGATCTAAATGTAAAGCGATTGGGATTGAATATTTTTTGCTTGAACAAACTAATAATTCTTTAATATAGTCTTCGCCTATAAAAGCTAAAGCTCCGCTTGAAATAGCAATAATAACAGGTGATTTCTTTTCTTCAGCTGCATCTAATACAGCTTTCATAATGTCCATGTTATCGACATTGAAAGCACCGATAGCATATTTACCTTCATATGCTTTTTTAAACATTTCTTTTGTTGTAACTAAACTCATTTATATTCCTCCTTGATGCGATTAGCACTCATAAATATATGTTTTTGTTTATAATCAACACATTGTTTGATTCTATCTAGAGCAGGTTGAAGGAAAGTTCTAGGTGTAAACTTATTTGAATTTAAGGCTAGAGCTTCTCTTAAACCAGTGATATAAGACATTCTAAAGTCTGTACCAATATTTATCTTACAAACATTAATTGAAGCAGCTTTAGTAAGTAAAGCTTCATCAATTCCTTTAGCTTCTTTAATTGTTCCTCCATACTTATTAAAATCATTTAATAATTGGGGAGAAATTGAACTTGATCCATGTAAAACAAGCGGGAAATTAGGTAGTTTTTCGTTTATTTTTTCTAAAATATCAAATCTTAATGATGGTGTTTCATCATTTTTAAATTTCATTAAACCATGTCCAGTTCCTATACTAACAGCTAATGAATCGCAGTTAGTTTCTTTAATAAATTTAACTGCCAAATCTGGGTCAGTGTAGAAATCATCTTCACCTTTAAGTGAAGCTTCAACACAGCCAACTTCAGCTTCAACAGTTACATTATGCTTATGGGCATATTCTACAACTTCTTTTGTAATTCTTACGTTTTCTTCAAAACTATATTTGCTAGCATCAATCATGACACTAGTAAATCCTTCATCTATACAACTTTTGCAAGATTCAATACTTCTTCCATGATCTAAATGAATAGCAAAAGGAATAGTGATATCTTTTGAAATATTTAAAATTAATTCTTTAATGTTGCATGGATGCATAAATTCTCTGCTTCCTTCACTAAACATTAAAATTACAGGCGATCTATTTTTTTCACACACTTCTAAAATAGCTCTACACATATGGAGCGTATCGACATTATATGCACCAATTGCATACTTATTTTTATATGCATCTAGGTAAAGTTCATTTAAATTAACTAATGGCATAACTTTTTGCTCCTTTTTTGTTTAATATATCATTATTGAATTTTAAAATAAATGAAAATTTTTATTAAATTGATAATAATATTTTGGAAATAATTTTCAAATTAAAAAAATTTAGTTTCCTTTTAAAATTACTAAATTGCTATTTTATTGAAATAAGTTCGATAACATCGAAGAAATAAAGCAAAAATTGAGATGTTCTAAATTAGAAAATAATTTCCAAAATGTAAGCGCTTTCAAAAAAATTCTTGTCATTTAACATCCAAATTTGTAAATTATATATATCATTTAAAAATTTATTTTTAGGAGGAATATTTTATATGAAAAAAGCACTTACTATAATGTGTGCATCGTTATTATCCCTTGGCGTAGTTTCCATGGTCGGTTGTAATGGAGAATCAGGTACAGGTAATGCTACTGCTGACATCGTTGCTAAAGCTAGCAAAATGTCATTAAAAGATCTTGAAGAAGCAGCTAAAGCAGAAATGGCAGCCTCAAACGACACGTTTAAAGTCGTAGGATTAACTTCAACTCTCGCAAGAGGTTTAACAAAATTCTGTGAAATCTATAATTGGTTACCAGCAGAAAAGACATACTGCAACAATGGTTATAAAGATTACCAATTATTAACTGCTCTTGATCAAGCTGAACAAACATATTTTGCTGACTTTGCTTTAGTCCAAGATGCTAGATCATTAGCTGATTATGCTGAAAGTGGAATCTTACATAACTATATCCCAAGTGATTATGCTGAAATGGGTTTAGCTGAAAAAGATACATTCCCACTTAAAGGTATTCACTTTAATAAGATTTTCTTTACAAACAAAACATTAGGTGTTGACTTACATAATATTTGGCAACTTGCCGGTAGAGAAGAGGATGCTGGACACTTAGATAATCTTTCATTCCAATCCCCAGTTACCGAACAAATTAACATGTCATTCTTATTATCATTATATGATGAAGCCAATGCTCCAAGATTACAAGAAGCTTACAAAGCATATTATGGAAAAGAATTTGCTACAGCTGATTGGAAAGATAGCAAAGGTAATGAATTATACACAACAATCGGTGATTGCTATGTTTCAACATTTATCGACAACATTTCAGTTTTACATTCTAGTGATGGAACTGCTATGAAAGAAACACAATGTAAAGAAACAAAAGTCGAAGGAAAAGACCCATTTGTTTATTATGGTGCTTTCGCTAAGATGAAAGACGCAGCCGGTAAGAATTACGACCTTGATGGTGATGGAACAAAAGAAACCAACGCTATGACAACAGTTGGATGGGATTTAGATATTAAAGGTTTCAATGGATTTATGTATACAATGTATTCACAAATCGTTAACAATGCTAAACACCCATATACAGCTTGCTTATATGCTAGATTTATTTTAACTCCAGAATTCTATACATCAGTTATGTATTCATCATCAACACCAAATAAAGCTGGTGAATCTGCTAATATGTATGGTTATTACTATCCATGTTCATCAACAACAGTCGGTGTCAATGATAATGACTGGACAAAAGAAACCTGGATTGAAAAATCAATTGTCGAAGATTACAACTACTTAAAGACAGTTAAAGTTGCTCAAATCACAAAGATTCAATCATTAATCGTTTCAAAAGGCCTTTAATTTAAATTAAACGTTAACTAATCTTATGCAGGAGGGAGCACCTCCTGCATAACTTTATAAGGAAATAAAAATATGCATTCATTAAGTTTCAAAATTAGAAATTGGGCTCATTCTATTGCTGTATCCTTTAGAAATTTTGGACATTGGTGTAAAACACTTACTTGGAAAAAGTTCTTAAATACAGTAAAGACATTTTTTTCTAAGCCTCAAAATCTAATTATTTTATTTTTTACGATTTTATTGACTGTCAGTGTTCTTTTTCCTTTAGTTTCTCTTTTCTTCGATTCATTTAAAGTTCAATCGATATCTGAAGCAAAAGCGTTCAATGAACAATGGAATTTGTCATTAAAAAATCGTGATTGGACTTGGTGTCAATGGCCTACAACTTTATTTAACTCTCAAAACAATATTTCGCTTCTTTATTTCTGGAAGCCATTAGGAATGAGTGTTTTGATGGCTATTGTCTCTTGTTTAATCGCTGTTATAGTTGGTGGTGTATTAGCTTGGTTTATTACAAGAAGTAATGTTCCATTTAAAAAATATATCTCAACAGTCTTTATTTTCCCTTACATTATGCCTTCATGGTCTATCGCAATGTTTTGGGAAAACTTCTTTAAAAATAGTGCTTTAGCTGCCTCAAACTATCAAGTTGGTATGTTAGAGTCACTTACAGGTATTTGTGTACCTCAATGGTTAGTATATGGTTTTTGGCCATGTGCTTTTGTTTTAGGTATACATTATTCCCCATTTGCTTACATCTTAATTGGTGGAATTTTAAGAAATATGGATGCTAACTTAGAAGAAGCAGCTACTATTTTAAAAGCAAGCAGACTTAAAATATTAGGAAGAATTACAGTTCCAATCGTAGCTCCTGCTATTATTTCAACAGTTTTACTTGTTTTTTCTAGCTCAATTTCAAGTTATACAGTTCCTGCTTTCTTAAATAAGGATAGTAGCTTTACATCGATCTCTGTTACAATGCGAAGTTTCTTGCAGACCGTTGGACAAAAAGGACAAGGTTATGTTGTTGCTGTTATCTTGCTGTTATTAAGTGTTATTATTCTTTTAATTAACAATTCATTTACTAAATCTAGAAGAGGATTTACTACAGTTAGTGGTAAGTCAGGTCAAGTCACCAAAGTTAAAATTGGTGGAAGCCAAACTAAATGGGTTAAATGGATCGTTTGTATTATTTTAGTTTTATTTGTTACATTCTTTGCTGTTTTCCCTCTTGTTACATTCGTTCTTGAATCTTTAGAAGAAAATAGTGGAGATATTACTTCAATCACATTAAGATATTGGACTACAACTGAGCAACTTGATGTTAGATTATCTGCTCAAGGTCAATCAGCTCAAGGTATTTTACATAACTACACAATTTGGAAAGGTTTTGGTAGAAGTATTCTTGTTTCTGTTTGTACAGCTCTTGTTGCTGGTACATTTGGTATTTTAATTGGTTATGCTGTTAGTAAAAATAGAAGAGGATTCTTCTCTAACTATATTTCTAACTTAGCTTTCTTGCCTTACTTAATTCCTGCTTTAAGCTTTGGTGCTATTTTCTTCTCATTATCTTTCCAAAAAGGTTTTGAATGGTTGAATGCTTCAGGTAAAGGTGGAGAATTAGGAGCGATTATAATTTGTATTATGGCTGGTAGTATTAAGTTCCTTCCATTTGCTTCAAGAAGTGGAACTAACTCGATGTTACAAGTTAGTGGAGAGATTGAAGAAGCAGCTATTATGACTGGTTGTCCATGGTTTAAGAGAATGTTCAAGATTCTTTTCCCAATTCAAAAGTCTTCATTTATAAGTTGTTACTTACTTCCATTTATTAGCTGTATGAGAGAATTAACCTTATTCGTCCTTATTACAACTAACTTCACACTTATTACTAATGTCTTACAATATTTTGATACTTACGGTTTAACTCAAATTAGTAATGGTATCAACTTATTAATTGTTGCCTTTGTAATTATTGTTAACTTACTTGTTAATAAACTTACAGGTGCATCTATCGATAAAGGTATAGGAGGTTAAAATTATGCCTAGAATTGAATTAATAAATGTTTCCAAAAGATGGGGTGATTTTGTTGGTGTAGATCACCTCAATATGGTCATTGAAGATAGAGAATTTGTTACTCTTTTAGGTCCTTCAGGATGTGGTAAAACAACTACATTAAGAATGATTGCTGGACTTGAAACTCCAACTGAAGGAAGAATTACAATTGGTAATAAAATTGTTTTTGATAGTGAATTAGGTATTAATATTTCTCCTGCAAAAAGAGATATTGGTTTCTTATTCCAAAACTATGCTCTTTGGCCACATATGACCGTTCAAAAGAATATTGAATTCGGTCTTGAAAATTTAAAAGGCTTTATGCCAATAAACGAAGCTGAATATGTTGCTAACAAAAAATTAATGGTAATAGTTGATGATTTTGCCAAAGTTAAAGAAATTATCGAATCATGCGTTGATAAAGAAAATAGATTACAAATTAATAAAGTCTATGTTGCTTTAGAAAACTATTTTGAAATTACTGAATTATCAAGTAAAAAACTTTACAAGATTTATCGTAAAGTTTTTGAAAAATACTTTAACAAAGAAGTTAGTGATGAAGTTAAAGCAAAAATCGAAGCAACTTTAACTATAGAAATTGAAAGCTTCAAAAATAAACTTAATGCATATTGTGCTAAAATCGAGGCTAAATATGAAAAACTTAACTACAAGTTATTAAGTGATGGTGGTGTTTTAGGTCCTATCACTTATGATCATGATTATGTCTTAGATAAAGAAGTTTTAGATATGTTATCAAGACATGAAGAAATGATCCAACTTGTTATTGATTCAACTTATAGTAGTGTTAAACCACAAACTATGATTGAAAACTCAACAAATTATTCTTCTGATGCTTGTAAAACTTTTGCTTCTTTAAGTATTTGTAAAATTGCTAAAAAGATTAAAGATAAAGAACAAAAAGAAAGTGAAGCAAATAAAGAAGAAGTAGAAAAAGAAATTGAAACTTTAAAAGAAGTATATAAAGAAACACTTAATAAGATTGTTTCAAAATATAAATCTAAAGTAGAGGTTTTAGTTAATAAATATGCTAACGATGGATATTTACTTAGAAACGATGGTTCATTAATTCCATTTATTGATTTAAAAAATGGTGAATTTGACGGAACAGAAGTTCATATTTTAAAGAATAGAAAACTTTCTAAAGAAGAAATCGATCTTAAAGTAAGAGCAGTTGGACGTGTAGTTAAGATTTCTGAATTTATGGAAAGATATCCAAGCGAATTAAGCGGTGGTCAACAACAACGTGTTGCTATCGCTCGTACCCTTGCTCCTGGACCAAAAGTCTTATTTATGGATGAACCATTATCTAACCTTGATGCTAAACTTAGACTTGAGATGAGAGGTGAACTTAAACGTTTACACACTTCAACCAACTCAACATTTGTTTATGTTACTCACGATCAATTAGAAGCTATGACTCTTGCTACAAGAATTTGCTTAATCAACAAAGGTTTACTTCAACAATATGATAATCCTTTAACTGTTTATTCAAATCCTGCAAACTTATTTGTAGCTGATTTCGTTGGTAACCCAAGCATTAACTTTATTAAATGTAAAGCTATTAAATCTAATAAAAAGAATGAATTAACTGTTTCTTTCTTAGACGTTAAAGCTAGATTTATCGCTAAAAAAGATATTGATTTAAAAGGTGACACTGTTATTTTAGGTATTAGACCAGAATTCTTACCTATTTCAAAGAATGGTGCTATTAAAGGTTTAGCCTATTCTACTCTTCCAAGTGGAATGGAAACTACAGTTAAAATTAATCTTCACGATGAAATTCTTTCAGCTGTTCAATTTGGTTTAATCGATTATCCAGTTGATGCTGAAATAAACTTTGACATTATCGGTGATCAAATTGTATTATTTGATGGTGAAAGCGGAAACAACATTGGTGTTGGAGAAATAAAGATTTTATAAGATGGAAATTAAAGCGGCAGAACATATTGAAACTAAAGAAAAAACCTTAAATAAGCCTTCAATTGCTCGCCGCTTTTCATCTGGAGCAATAGATTTTCTATTTTTAGCTATTGTTTCAATTGGTTTATTTTTTCTTTCATACTTTTTAATTTTTCCTGAAGTTGGATATTTTAAAAAGTTTGAAGAAGTTGATCAAAAATATATTGAATCAAATCTTTATATTGTAGAAAACGATAAACTTTATTCAGTTACAGATAAAATAAACGAAAATGATGATCTTGAAGAAGCTTATGATACAAGAATAATTTATTTTTATACTCATGATGAAAGAGCTTTACAAGCTAATAAAATAGAAACTTATAATGAAGCTAAAATAGCTAGCTCTCTTTTTTATAAAGATAGTAGTGATAATATTGTTAAAAAGAACGAGATGGAATATCGCCTATTTAAAGAATTTTATGAAAAACAATATGATTTAGCCATTTCTTTTTTAGATGATGATCCTTTAATTGTTAAAAATGGTAATGATACATTTTTAATAATGGTTTTTACTATCATCGTCATAATTACTTTTACTTCATTAATTTTTTACTTTATTATTCCTTTATTAACTAAAAATAATTCAACGTTAGCTCAACTAATGTTTAAAATAGGACTTGCTAAAAGAATAACTAATTCTAAACCTAAATGGTATTTTATACTTATTAGATTTATTATTCTTTATATAATTTCATTTTTAGCTCCTTTCCTTGTATATTTAAAATTTAGTTACTTTTCAATAGTAATTGTTGGTTTAAACCTTTTATTAATGTGTATAACTAAAGAAAGAAACGGATTCCATGATATTGTTAGTAAAACATATTTAGTTGATTTAAGAAGCGATTACATAATTCAATTATCAAAAAATAATAAAGCAAGTGATGAAGAAGACAGAGTTTCGAAATTACTCGGGAAATAATATGGATTTTGAACTTAAAAGCGTACAAAACTTTAGAGACTTAGGGAACATTTTAACAAAAGATAATCGTAAAATTAAAAGCAATCTTCTTTTTAGAAGTGCTACTTTAAGCACTTTAAGTGAAGAAGAATATAATATTTTAAAGAATAAATATAATTTAAGTTTAGTCATAGATTTTAGAAGCGAAACATCTTTTAAGAATAAACCAGATAATATTTATTCAACTAGAAAAGAACATCTAAAAGTATACAAATATTTAGATACTCAACGATTTGATTATTCAATTAAGGTAACTCCAGATGAATTTTTCTTTAATGTATATAGAGGATTTACTTTAACTGAGGAATCAATTTTAGCTTATAGAAAATTCTTTAAATTAATTATCGATCAAAAAGAAGGAAGTATTGTTTTTCATTGTACAAGCGGAAAAGATCGTACTGGTATAGCTAGCATGCTTCTTCTTTACGCTTTAGGTGTAGATAAAGAAACTATAATTAAAGAACATATGAAAACTTTTGAATATATGTATCCTATATTCAAAAGTGAATTAAATAAGCTTGAAAATCCTACATATTTTGATGTTGATTTCTTATATTGTTTATATATTCCTAAACAAATATATGTTGAATATTACTTTAAATTATTAGATGAACATTATGGAGGAATAGAAAACTATATTAAAAACTATCTTAAAATTAGTGAGGATGAAATTAACATTTTAAAAGATAGGTATTTAGAATAAAAATTTATTATTTATTATTAATATAATAAATTAGTGATAAACTATAGTGGATTAAAAATTATGAATAGTTGTTTATTAAGAATTAACGAGTATTATAAAGCATTTACTAAACAAGAGAAAAAGCTTGCTGATTTTTTAATTCGTAATGCTAACGAAGCTTCTTTACTTACAATTTCAGAATTATCTAAAAAATGTGGAGTTAGTTGTTCTACAGTTAATAGATTTGCTATTAATTTAGGGTATAAAGGATATAAAGAATTTATAAAAGACTTATATTTAGAAGCTAATTCTTTAATTGAAAACGAAAATGTTTATGAAATTAACCACGATAATCCTCTTAATATGGATGTAAGTACAGTTATTAAAGTTGTTTGTAATTTAAATATTGAATCTATTCAAAATTCACTTATGATGCTTGATGAAAATAAAGTTAATAAAGCAATTGAAACTATTCATAAAGCAAGTAGAGTAGTAGTTTTTGCTTTAAGTGGATCTGTTGCTCCCGCTTTAGATTTGAAATTTAAGTTTCAAAGACTTGGTATTATTTGTGAAGTTTATGATTCTCCTCACTCACTTATTTTAGCTGGAACAACTTTAAAAAGTAAGGATGTAGTTATAGCTCTTTCATATACTGGTGAAACTAAAGAAATTTTAGATGCAATAAAGTATGTTAAAGAAAACGGAGCTAAAACAATTGCTATTACTATGGTAGGAAATAATGCTTTATCAAAGATTGCTGATATTTGTATTGAACATTCTTCAGTAGATAAAGGATTAAGAACTTATTCAACTAGAAGTAGAGTTGTTCAAGAAAATATCATTGATATTTTATATATTGGATTATGTAGTAAGCGTAAAGCTTTCTTAGAGAAATATTATTCTTTATTTGTTAAAGATAAAGATGATTTAAATACTAAATAGTGTATATATTTTGTTTATTGTTTTATATATTCTTATTTGTTTTAATATGAGTAGAGGTGATATAAATATGAAACAAAGAAACAAATTTTTCCTATCATTAATGACACTTATCCTTTCGTTAGGAGTAGTTTCATTATCTTCATGTGTATCTTTTGAAACTATTACTAATATTAAAAAGATTAACAAAACTTATTCAGATGAAGAATTAAAAGCAATTTACGCTTCATCAATCAACGCTTTAAACGAAGTAAATTATCCTTCAAAAACACAAAAACATAATAAATACGACGATGAATTTGTTTTAGGTGTTAAAACATTTAATGAGTCTATTTTTTCTAAACACATAGGAAATAATAGTAATTTTGTATATTGTCCTACTAATTTATATTCATCTTTACACTTTCTTTCTTTAGGAGCAAGTGAAGAAGCATCACTTTTAATTGATAACGCTTTACATGTTAACAAAGATAGTAGAATTACTAATTATAAAAAATATTTTGAAAATAATTATTTTGTGTCTGATAATGGATTAAGCAATATTTATAACGCACTTTTTATAAAAGATACTCCAAATTATATATTAAATCCTAACTATTTAGATAATTTAACCAATCATTATTGTGAAGCTTATTCTCTTGATTTTAAAAATGAAAATGCTATTAACAATATGATTTATAATATAAATAAAAAGGTAAATGAACCTGATTTATTAAAAAGAGAAGATATAAAAATAACAGATTATACAGCTTTTATATTATTTAATACTTTCCTTTTTGATCATAGATGGAGCAAAACTTTTTCAATAGATACAAACTATAAAGATATGTTTTATTCATTTGACGATCAAAAAGAAGTTACATATATGACTCATAGTTTTGTTGGAAGTGTAAAAGAGTACGCAAATCATATGGTTTTTGAAGACTACTTATTAAATGGATATAAAGTTAGATACTATGTTACAAAAGAAGCAAGTCAAGATATAAGAGATTATGTTTCAAAAGATAACTATTTTGATGAGTTAGTTTATGATTATGAAGATATGGCAATTATTAATTTAAGTGTTCCTAAATTTGAATTTAAAAACACTATTAATTTTAATGCTTCTTTAAAAGAGATAGGATTAAGCACACTTTTTAAAGAAAAAGAAAACTTTAATAATTGTTTTACATTTTTAGATGGAAAAGAACATACCACATTTATTGAAAATTCTATTCAAGCTACAAAAGTAAAATTTGATAATGATGGAGCAAGTTTTAAATCAATTCAAGCTACATCAATTGGAGAAGCAACTTCACCTGCTCCGATAGATGGAAGATATGAAATTAAGCTTGAAAACCCATTTATTTTTGAAATTAGAGATGAATATAATCTTCCAATATTATTTGGATTATTAAACGACGTTAACTAAATTCTAGATTATTAATTTTATCAAAAAAGCATTTATTCGTTTTAAATGCTTTTTTTGTTGTATAATATAACTATTAGGAGATAAAGATATGATAGATAATGATATTCTTTTTACGCCTTGGAAGATTAATAATCTTGAAATCAAAAACAGGATTGTTCTTTGTCCAATGGGTGGAACAAGTATTTTTGGGTGGATGGAACCAAATCATTTTGATAAGGAAGCTAGTGAGCTTCTTTTAACTATTGCTAAAAATAATTGTGGTTTAATTATTCCAGGTATTGCTCCAATTAGAGATGCCGTTTTAGGAAAGTGGTTATATCAAGGAAAAGGTAAGTTTAAAAAGTTAAAAGTATTTATGGATGAAGTCCATAAAACTGGTGCTAAATTATTTATTCAACTTACAGCTGGATTTGGTAGAAGCTTTGCTATTACTAATGAACTTAAGATTTTAGCAACAAATAAAGTAATTGGAACACTTGCTAAACCTATTTTAAATATGGATAGAATTATGGCTGCTCCTAGTGAATTGCCAAATAGATGGACTGATGATGTTAAGAGTAGAGCTTTAACTAAAGAAGAAATAAATAAGTTGATTTACGCTTTTGCAAAAACTTCTAAACTTCTTAAAGAAGCAGGAGTAGATGGAGTTGAAGTTCATGCTGTTCATGAAGGGTATCTTCTTGATCAATTTACTCTTCCTTATACTAATAAAAGAACTGATGAATATGGTGGAAATTTAGAAAATCGCTATAGATTCCCATGTGAAATTGTTAAAGCTATCAAAAAAGAATGTGGTAAAGATTTCCCAGTTTCTTTACGTTTTTCTATTGAAAGTAAAACTAAAGATTTCTGTGTTGGCGTTTTACCAGAAGAAAAAGATTATAAAGAAGTAGGTAGAACATTTAAAGAAGCAACTGAAGCTGTAAAACTTTTAGAAGATGCTGGATATGATATGTTAAATTGTGATAATGGAACATATGATGCTTGGTATTGGGCTCATCCACCAGGATATATGCCTTTAAACTGTAACCTTGAAACAGTAAGTGAATTTAAAAAATATACTAAATTACCAGTTGTTTGTGCAGGTAGAATGGAAGTAGAAGATGCCCGTAAAGCTTTAAAGGATAATAAAATTGATGCTATGGGTGTAGCTAGACAATTTTTAGTTGATCCTGCTTGGGTTAGTAAATTAATTGAAGAAAGAGAAGAAGAAATTAAGCCTTGTATTTGTTGTCATAATGCTTGTTTTAATTTTGCTAAATATAAAGGAAGTGCTAATGTTCAAGATATGGATGATACCTTCCATAATGCTAGATGTGCTTTAAATCCTCGTACAATGCATGGTCATAAGTACGATATTAAAAAAGTAAAAAGAGTTAAAAACATTGCAATTATTGGAGCTGGAATAGCTGGACTTGAAAGTGCTATTGTTCTTACTTTAAGAGGGCATAAAGTTAAAGTTTATGAAAAAGATAATCGAATAGGTGGAGTTTTTAATGAAGCTAGTAACTTTGACTTTAAAGAAAAAGATCAACAATTACTAAGATGGTATGAATTGATGATTAAAAAACATAATATTGAAATCGAATTCAATCATTATGTTAAGGACTTAAACGAAATTAAAGCTGACGAAATCTTAGTTTGTGTTGGAAGTAAAGAAAGAACTCTTAAAGTTAAAGGTAGTGAAATTGCTGTTGATGCAATTAGTTACTTAAAACATAAAGATGTTGCTAAAGAAGGAAAAGTTGTTGTAATTGGTGGTGGTTTAACTGGATGTGAAATAGCTTACGATTTAATTAAACATAATAAAGATGTTTCTATTATTGAAATGCAAGATGATTTAATGAAAGTAAAAGGTTTATGCTTAGCTAACTCTTCCTATTTAAAAGATTACTTTAATTTACATAAAACAAATATTTACTTAAATTCAAAAGTAGTAGAAATTAATGAAAAAGGAGTTACTATCGTTGATGAAAATAACAAAGAAGTATTTATAGAAGCTCAAAAAGTAATTTATAGTATTGGTTATACACCAAATCCTCAATTTAAAGAATCTAGAAAAGTTCATTATATTGGAGATTGCTATAGTGTAGGTAATTTAAGAACTGTTATTTGGAGAGCTCACGATATTTGTTTAAAGATATAGAGGTAGTTTATGATTGAATATAAAATGACATTAACCGATGAAGAAAAAGCTATATTAGAAGGAAAAGAAGGTGAAACCAAGCAAAAAATGATGGAAACGCTTGTCCTTTTTGGAGATATTTTTAACGCTAAAAGAATGGTTAAAGTAACTCATAATGAGGGACATTTAGTTACATCTTTTGGTATTCCTTTACTTAAACCTTTATATGGTACAATGGAACAATTAATTAAAGATGATTGTAAAGCCGAAGGAGGCTTTACAATGGATCCTAGACCATTAGACTATAAAAATGTTAGATGTAATTTATTAGAGAAAATTGTATTTGATAAAATTTTATATGGAAAACAAAAAGAATATGAAGAACAACTTAAGAAGGTTGGTTTAACTGATGAAAATTCATTTTCTTGTACCTCATATTTAAAAGAATGTGGAAATAGACCTGCTTATGGAGATATTCTTTCTTGGGCTGAAAGTAGTGCTGTTGTCTTTGCTAACTCAGTTTTAGGTGCTAGATGCAATAGAAATAGTGGAATGCTTGATTTATTTGGTTCTATTTTAGGTGTAGTTCCTGAATTCGGATTACTAAAAGATGAAAATAGAGAAGCAACATGGATAATTGAACTTAAAACAACAAAAATTCCTGAAGCTCAAATATTAGGTTCTGCAATCGGAATGAAAGTAATGGATGAAGTTCCTTATATTATTGGATTAGATGATTATTTAGGAACTGAACTTAATGACTTTAATGAAGCTTATCTTAAGGATATGGGTGCAGCTAGTGCAAGTAATGGTGCTGTTGGTTTATTCCATGTTGAAAACTTAACTCCTGAAGCTAAAGAAAAGAAGAGAAAATTAATTAAAAATGGAGCAAAAACATATGTTATTGATGATGAAGAACTTGAAAGAGTTTATAAATCATATCCTAATATGTGGAAAAAGAAAGATAAAGCTCCTGAACTTTGCTTTATTGGATGTCCTCATTTAACTTTATCTCAAGCTAAATTATGGCATGACAAAATAAAAGAATCTTTAATAGAACATAAATTAAAGAAAGTAACATGTAAGGTTGTATTGACTCTTGCTCCTAAAGTAAAAGAACAATTCATTAAAGAATATAAAAAAGATTATGATGAACTTTATGAAATGGGAGTAACAATGTCTAGTATATGTCCTTTAATGTATACAAATAATCCACTTGTTCATTCAAAAGCAATCATTACTAATTCAAATAAGTTAAGAACTTATTCTATGTCAAGATACTTTAAAGATGAAGAAATCTTAAAACTCATTAGTGGAGAAAGGATTTATTAGTATGAAAGAATTTAAAGGAAGAGTTATCGCTAAAGGTAATTTTATTGGTGAAGCCAAAGTTACACATAGTGGATTTAATACATTAGCAAGTTTTCAAAAATCAGCTTTATTAAACAAAAAACAAGTAAAAGTAAGTGATCAAAATAATAAAGAATTATTTGGAGAAAATATTACTAACAAGATATTATGTTTACCAATAACAATTGGTTCAACAACTGGAGGCTTAGTTATTCAAACTGTATGTTCAATGCATATTAATCCTCGCGCTTTCTTGTTTTCTGAACAAATTGATTCTTTAGCAGCTAGTGGAATCGTATTAGCCAAAGTTTGGCAAGATAGTGATATTATTTGTATCGATTCATTAGGTAAAGAATTTTTAGATACTGTTAAACAAAACGATAAATTAGAAATAAAAGAGGACGGAACAGTTATTATTTTAGATAAATAATATGTTTACATATAAATAATAAATTTATTGGCTCATATTTTTAAAATATTTTTATTTAAAAAATAGTTTTCTAAATATACTTTAAACTTTAGAAAAATAGCAATGTATGTGTCACAAATTCAAAAAAATTTTAAATTTGTGACACATATTATTTTTTTGTCGTATAATATATATGAGGTTTTATTATGTTAATTAAAAGAAATAAATATTTAGAAAACATAAGAAGGTTCTATGATTCTAACTTAATTAAGGTATTAACTGGGGTTAGGAGATGTGGTAAAAGCGTTTTATTAAAACAAATCAAAGATGAATTAATCAATGAAAAAGGGATAAAAGAAGATCATATAATCTCTATAAATTTTGAGGATGTTAAATTTTCAAATATTAAAAATTTTAATCAGCTTAATGATTTTATAATAGAAAGAATTGGTGATAGTGAAAAATACTATATTTTCCTTGATGAAATTCAACATGTTATTCAATTTGAAAAAGTGTTGGCATCATTAAAAGCTACTCAAGATGTATCGATATTTGTAACAGGTAGTAACTCAAAACTTTTATCTGGTAGACTTGCTAGTCTACTTGTAGGTAGATGCAAGGAATTTAAAATAATGCCTTTTACATATGGTGAATTTATTAAATACTATGTTGAAAATGGTATTGAACTTCCAAATAAACCTTTACAAAATTATGTTAGATTTGGAGGAATGCCTCAAAGAGTAGATTACGATTCAGAAGAAGATATAAAGGATTATTTAAAATCTATTTATTATGGAATAATTGAAAAAGATATTTGCAATAATAAATCTTTGATTGATAAAGAGACATTTATATTGATTTCAAAATATATTATCAATAATTCATCTAAAGAATTCTCAATTCAAAATATTGTAGATTATTATAATTTAAATAATGAAGATGGTATTTATAGAAAATTAGTTTATAGATACTTAGAAAAATTAGAACAAGCTTGTTTAATATCTAGAGTAAAACGATATGATATAGCTTCTAAACGTACATTAAAACAAGTTGAAAAACAGTTCGTTGTTGATAATGGTTTTTTACTTGCATGTAATGATTCAAATAAAATTTTTATAGGACATGCTTTAGAGAATTTGGTTTATAACGAATTAATTTATAGGGGATTTGATGTTAAAATTGGTAAAACTTATAAAGGCGAAATTGATTTTGTAGCTATGAAAGATGGCAAAAAGTGTTTTATTCAAGTTGCCTATCTTTTGTCAAGTGATGAAGTAATAGATAGAGAATTTAAAGCTTTTGATTCGGTTCGTGATCCTTCTCCTAAATATGTATTTAGTTTAGATGAATTTGACATGTCTAGAGATGGAATTACTCACTTTAATATTGAAGATTGGCTTTTAAATAAGGTTGATGTTACCTTATCATAAGTGTCACAAATTCAAAAAAATTTTAAATTTGTGACACATGTTTTATTTTAAGTTATATAAATGTGTTATTTAACTTAATTAAAAATATGTAAATTCTAGTTAAAAATGGTAATCATGAGATTACAATTTTTATATGTATTTACCATGTATTTTTTAAAAAACCATATGTTTTTCAAGCTATTTTTATATTTTACTTTTTAAAGTAAAATATATTTTAAATACGCCTTAAAAAGTGATATATTTTTAATCGTTATAGTTATAGGAGAGTAGTTATGAGTAAAACATATAATGAGTTAAGAGAAGAAGAATTAAATAAGAGAGCATATTTAACTAAAAGAGTAAAAGCTGGATATATTTTAAGCATTGTTTTTAGTGCTCTTTCAATTTTAGGTGTATCAATTAGCTGGATTGATCAATTTGCATATGGTGATTTTGCTAGTATTTCTACATCAATTGCTTTTATTGTTTGTGGAGGTATATTCTTAAATAAAACATTAAAATCAATTGAAAAAGGCGAAAAATATACTTATTTAGGTGTCCTTGGTATTATTTTTGGATTTATTTTTGCAGGCATTTATTATTTACGTTTTAATCCTAAAAACTTTGAAGATTTACACAAAGAATCAAGTGATTATGAACTTAAAAGTGAAGATGTCGTTGTTGAAGATAGTATTAAAGAAGAAATAAAAGAAGAACCAATTACTAAAACAGAAACAGATGATTCTATTAAACAGCAATTACTTACCTTAAAAGAATTATACGAAAAAGAAGTAATTACTTTAGAAGAATACGAAGCAAAGAAAGCTGAATTATTAGAACAAATCAAATAATTAGTTTTCCATTTTGATTTTATTATCTAAAGATATTAAATCATTTTCCTTAACATCTTTAAATTGGAGCATATATAGTTGAGTATATATGCCTTTTTTATTGATTAATTCTTCATGATTTCCACTTTCAATAATTTTACCATTACTAACTACAAGTATTTTTGTAGCATTTTTAATAGTAGACAATCTATGAGCAACAATAATAGTGGTTCTACCTTTACTTAATTCATTTAATGAGTTTTGAATTAATAATTCTGTAGTGTTATCTAATGCACTTGTAGCTTCATCAAGAATTAAAATTTTAGGATTCTTTAAGAATACTCTAGCGATACTTATTCTTTGTTTTTGTCCTCCGCTTAATTTAACACCTCTTTCTCCTACGAGAGTGTCAAATCCATTCTCTAAAGAAATAATATACTCATAAATATTGGCTTTTTTACTAGCCTCAACAACTTCTTCGTCAGTTGCGTTTTCATTTCCATATAAAATATTATCTTTAATAGTTCCATTAAACAAAAATACATCTTGTTGAACAATACCGATATTTTTTCTTAATGATTCTAAAGTAAAATCATTTATATTTTGGTTATCAATTTTAATAGATCCGTTTACTACGTTATAAAAGCGAGGAATAAGATGACAAATAGTAGTTTTTCCTCCGCCTGTAGGTCCAATTAAAGCAATTGTTTCACCTTGTTTAATATCAAAAGAGATGTGATTTAATATGGTTTTTGAATCATTATAAGAGAAAGTTACATCATCAAAAGTAATATCTCCTTTAACATTTTCTAATATTTTATCCCCTTCATATTCGTTTTCTTCATGTTCATCCATAATCTCTAAAAATCTTTTAAATCCAGTAGTTCCGTTAACAAATTGTTCACTAAATTGAATAACTTGATGAACAGGAGAAATAAATAAACTAATAGAAACAATAAATGTAGTTAAATCACTTACTTCCATGACTTTATAGTAAGTAAACAAACCTCCACCTAAAATAATTAAAACATTGAATATATCAGTAATAAATTGACTAGAAGAGAAGAACTTAGCCATAGCACCAAATGATTCGCTTCTAGCTTGAACAAATTCTTCATTAAATGTATCAAATTTCATAGCTTCTTTTTTGCTATTTGTATAAGCCTTAGTAACTCTAATTCCTGTAATAGAAGATTCAATACTAGCATTTACTTTAGCAATAGCAATTTTTGAATTAGTCATAGCTATTTTCATTTTCTTTCTAAAATACATGGAAATTACTAGTAAAATTGGTAACATACATAAACAAATTAAACCTAAAATCCAGTTTAAAATCATTAAATATATGAAGGAAGAAACAATAGTGATAGAGGCGATAAAGATATTTTCTGGACCATGATGAGCAAGTTCACTTATTTCAAATAAATCATTAGTCATTCTTGACATGATCTTTCCAGTTTCATGGTTATCATAATATGAGTAAGGTAATCTTTGAAGTTTATCAAACATATCTTTTCTCATTTCAGCTTGCATTCTTACACCCATTACGTGACCATAATATTGAATAAAGTAACGTAATAACATTCTAATTAAATAAATTGATAAAAGAATAATAGAAGCAATAATAATACCATTTACATTATTTTTAGGTATAAAATCTTTAAGTAACATATTAGTAATAATTGGATAACCAATACCAATAGCAGCAACTAAAAATGAAGCAATTAAATCTAAAGCAAATATCTTTTTATGTGGTTTATAATAATGAACAAATCTTTTTAACATGTCGTTTTCCCCCTTTAACTTTTAATTATATCTAATAATTTTAAATAATGTAATTAATAATTACATTATTAATAAAATAATAACTTTATAATTATTTTTGACTTAAAATATAAAAAACTATATTATTTCCTATATATTTTTAACTTTAATAAAGTTAAAAAGTATACTTATTTATAAAATTTAAAAAATAAGATATAATATAAATGTATGATAACAATATATACCTCACCAAGCTGTGCTTCTTGTAGAAAAGTAAAGAAGTGGTTTAAAGAACAAAATATTCCTTTTAAAGAAAAGAATATCTTTTCTTCAACTTTAGATGAGCAAGAATTAAAAGATATATTAAGCAAAACTGAAAACGGAACAGAAGATATTATTTCTACTAGATCAAACATTATTAAAGAAGGAAACATAGATATTGATAACATGTCTATCAATCAATTAGTAGCTTTTATTAAAGAAAATCCTTCTATTTTAAAAAGACCTATCATAGTAGATGATAGAAGAATTCAAGTAGGATATAACGAAGAAGAAATAAGAACCTTTATTCCAATCGCTAGAAGAATAGCAGAAGAAGCTTGTAAATATCATCTTTCTTCATCTTGTTGTTGTGAAAACTGTACTTGTCATAAGAATAAATTGTAAATAAAATAGCTCACGAAATCGTGAGCTATTTATATTTGAATTCAATATTAATTAGAAAGCTAAACCAACA
>JAEDIE010000026.1 GCA_016296775.1 Bacilli bacterium
GCTCGAAATCCCTTAGGGGTTTGATAATTGTTTACACAATCTTTAGGATATTTCCAATTATTGTATTAAAATAAGTTATATTTAATTGTATTAAATATATTTTATTATTAATATTAACTATATGAAGAAGGTTTTATCATTTATTGAAAAGATATTATATTACATTAGTGGAGCATTAATTTTAGCTTTATTTAATACTATTGTGATGATTGTTTCTTTTGTATCTTTAATACTTATTCCTTCTGGTATTAAATGTATTAAAAGATATAGATATATATTTACTGATGAACCTTTTGATTTTTGTATAAGTTATAAAAAAGCTCCTGTATTTAATACTATTTACTTAGTATTAGGAGGGGGAATTATATATTGTTTACTTAAAGTAATAGGATTTTTACTTGAAGTAAGTTTAATATTTTATTATCCAGGAAAAAAAGTTATACGTCTAGCTGATCTTTTCTTATTTCCTTTTGGAGTAGAATATCAAAAAGAAGGAATGTATTTTAAATCAAAATCTAAACAAGCTGAAAAAATAAATGGTAAATATGTCTTTTTTAGAATGGTAAATAATCCTTCAATGTTAGTAATAGATAATGAAGATACTACTTTATATGCTAAAGATATATTATTTGAAGATAAAGAAAATATATTAAACGCTTTTCATAAACAAAATAAGAAAACTAAAAATAAACTTATTGCTTCTATAGTTATACCTTTAATTTTAGTTCCTATTTTTATTACTGTTGGAGTATTAATTAAAGATATTACTGATGCTCCTATTGTATATTTAAAACATTATCCTTTTGTATATGCGATATATTGTTTTTGTTTCTTCTTGTTTAGAATATTTTTATATTTACATTACAAGAAGTTTGCTCCATTAAGTATTAACTTTACAAAATATTCTAAATATGTATTACTAGTAGATCAATTTGCTTATGAATACAAAGAAAAATATGTAAATTACGATAAATTATTTGCTCAAATTCAAAATGATGAAAAGTTAAAGGAGATTGAATATGTTAAGAATTAATAAAGAAGTTGAATTAGCTTTAAAAGAAAATAGACCTGTTGTAAGTTTAGAATCAACAATTATTTCTCATGGTATGCCTTATCCTAAAAATGTTGAATGTGCTTTAAGGGTAGAAGAAGAAATTAGAAAAAATGGGGCAATTCCAGCTACTATTGGTATTATTGAAGGTGATATTGTAATTGGAATGAATAAAGAAGAAATTGAAGAATTTGGAAAAAGAAAAGGAATTGTTAAAGTAAGTAGAAGAGATCTTCCTCTTGTTTGTAGTAAAAAGATGTGGGGAGCAACAACAGTTAGTGCAACTATGATTGCTTCAAAACTTGCTAATATTAAGTTTTTCGTAACTGGTGGAATTGGTGGAGTTCATCGTAATGCTCAAGAAACTTTCGATATTTCAGCTGATTTAGATGAGTTAAGTAAAACAAGAGTTTGTGTAATTTGTGCTGGTCCTAAAGCTATATTAGATTTAGGTTTAACAATGGAATATTTAGAAACTAAAGGTGTTCCAGTTATTGGATATAATACTTCTTGTTTACCAGCTTTCTTTACAAATAAATCTAAATATAAAGTAGATATAAATGCTAAAAATAGTGAAGAAATAGCTAGTATTTTTAAAGAACAAGAAAATTTAAACTTAGAAAACGGAATATTAGTTACTAATCCAGTTGACGAAAAATATTCTTTAAATGAAGCTTATATAAATAAAGTAATAGATGAAGCAATCGTAGAAATGAATAAATTAAATATTAAAGGAAAAGATCAAACTCCTTTCCTTCTTTCTAAGATTGTAGAATTAACAAATGGAAAGAGTTTAGAAACTAATATTGAACTTATATTATCTAATGCTAGATTAGGAGCTAGCATCGCTTCTTCATATTCAAAATTATAAATACTATATGAAATCCCTACTATTTTAAGAAATAAGGTAAGCAAATAAACCAATTGAAATTAATATTTGAGCTATATAATAAGTAGAAATAATATAAAAATCATGATACTTGAATGTTTTTATAAACTTTTGTAAAGCAATGAAAATATCACTTAATATAAAGATCAAATAACCAATTACACAAATTAAGAAAGCTAAATCATTGGTTAATATTAAAGCATTAATAGCTAAATACAAGTTAATAATTAATCCTGAAAAATAAATAGGAGTTAAAAAAGCAAATATCTTTATTTTCTTATAAAAACATATTCCAAATGTAAGAACTATAAAAACAAATAATAAAGGAACAGTAATTATTAAATATAAAGGAACAGTATTTAATGTAGAATAAATAATTAAAAAATAATTAGTTATAAATAAACAATGAGAAATAAAGAAACTAATAGCTCCTATATAAAACATTCTTTTAACTTTAAATAAAAGACAAAAATCTCCTAAAAAAGCAAATATTAAAGTTAAATATAATATAGGTTTTAAAGGATAACAAATAATGAATCCTATAATTAAACTAATTAAAGGAAAAGTCTTTAAAACCATATATAATTTCCTATTTTTTATAACTGTTGCATAACTAGCAATAGTTCCAAAAATTAAAGAAATTAACGTAACAATTATTAAAACTATAACTTCTATCTTCATACATATATTTTAGTCATTATTGTATTTATAAATCAAATTATTTATGTATAAATAGGTTTGTATAATTTCTATATAAATTATATAATTTTTTAAGATGAATATATATACTACTAAATACCCAGTTATTTTAGTTCATGGAATCATTGCTAAAGATTTCTCCTTTTATCATGCTTTTAGAAAAATTAGAGAAAAATTAGCTTCAAATCATGTTCATGTATATATAGGAAATCATGATGGAATTGGTAGTATTGAAAACAATGCAAGACAATTAAAGACACAAATATTAGAGATATTAAAAACAGAAAATACAGATAAAATTAATATTATTGCTCATTCAAAAGGTGGATTAGATTCTAGATATATGATTTCTAAATTAGATATGGAAAAACATGTAGCTAGTTTAACAACTCTTTCTACTCCTCATCATGGAAGTAAACTAGCTTCACATTTATTAGAATTACCTAATTTTATTGTTAAAATATTATGTTTTTGGTCTAACCTATTTTATAAAATCATGGATGATAAAAATCCAGACCTTTTACAAGTAGGTAAAGATTTATCTTATGAATCAATGATCAATTTCAATAGGGAAATAGTTAATTCTAAAGAAATTTTTTATCAATCATATTCTTCATCTTTAAGAAAGAGTAGACAATTTTTAATGTTTATTCCTTATCATTTAACTAAGTTTATAGAAAGTGAAGATACTGATGGATTAGTAAGTGTTTCTAGTAGTGTTTGGGGAGATTATAAAGGAAACACTAGTGGAAATTTTGATCATGCTGAAATTATTGCTTTCTTTGGCAATAAAAAAAGAATAGAACAAGTTACTGAGTTTTATTTAAAATTAGTATTAGAATTAAAAGAATTAGGTTTTTAAAGGAGATATTTATGCCATTTATTGAAGTAAAAACAAATAAAGAATTAAGTAAAGTAGATATATTAAATATTGAAAAAGAGATAGAAAAACATATAGTTTTATTGAAAAAGAGTAAAGAATGGTTGATGGTTAATGTTATTCCTTCTTTACCTTTAAGATTTAAAGGAAATGATGAAATCTCTTTAATTATTGAAGTAAAAACTTATTCAAAAGTAAGTTATGATGATGCTAATAAGTTTTCTAAAGTTATTACAGATTTTATTTCTTTAAATTATAATATTGATAAGAGTAGAATTTATTTTGCATATTTTGATACTCTATTATGGAGCTATGAAGGAGAAAACTTCTAGTATATATTATGCATCTGTAGTTCAGTGGTAGAACACTAGCTTCCCAAGCTAGCTATACGGGTTCGATTCCCGCCAGATGCTCCATTTTAATGAAATTCCCCCCAAAATTTGGACCATATGGTACAATGAAATGGGGGAATAACAAAAAGACTATAGTGTTGATACAGTAGAAGCACTGAAAATCAGCACTTTTTTCATATAAATAAGTAAATTTATAATGGTTCCGTACAATCCTAGACATTAGGAAAAGGGTACTTTTTTTAAAAAATAAGAAAACATTACCCGGAAGAAGCATTTTTCTAACGATTTTGATAGTTATAGAAATTAACATAACGAAAACAAAACTCGAATTAACTAAACAATTATTTGTAAACAAATATTTTTAGGTTTATTTTTTAAGAAATATATTATTCAAAATTAATTTTGAATAAGATTACTTCTTTTCAAAATTAGTGTAAAATATTATTACATATGATGATGTAGAAACGATTTATTCTTTATCATCGTGAAGGGAAGGTTTTATGATTAAGAAGTTTTTAACTAAAAGAAATGCAAGATCTTTGTTCTTTTTTGTTTCTTGCATGTTAGTTTTACCATCGTTACTTTCATTTTCAAATCAACTAACTGATACTAGCGAAACTAAAGTTGATAATTCAGAAGCTACCCAATACATTGGTTATGGGTACAACATAGCTGGAGGTAGAAGATTAGCTGAAAATGATTCCTTACAACTTAATAACCCAATTTTAGATATTGATAATAAAGAGTTAATGAGTAAAGTAAAAGTTTTTAATTCCTCAAAAACTGTTTATGAAAGTAACTCATCATCTAAAGTTAGTGAAATAACTAAAAAATATGGACAAGTTGTTTCTGGAGGAGCTAATGTCGGGGCTCAAATTTATTGTGTTAATGTTAATGTGGGTTCTACATTTAATACGACAAAAAATTCCAGTTGGACAACTACACAACATGAAGAATATTCATACTATACGATTTTTGTAAAAAATAAGCCCGTTGTTCTTCAAATGGATGCTTTTGAAATCAAAAACTATTTAAATCCTACTTTTGAAAAAGAAATTAAATCAATTAAGAGTGCTTCTGAAGCTTTAAATTTATTAATGAAGTATGGTACACATTTACCAACTGGATATACCTTAGGTGGTATGTTTGAGTTAACAAATTATTATGCTTCAAATTCTTCTTCATATGTTAGAGAAAGTTCATCTACATTTGCTTCTCAAGTTAGTACAACAATTGGAAGTTATGCTAGTGCAGGAGTAGATTTTTCTTTTAATGAATCTTTTGGTGGAAAAGATAACAACTCCTATGCAGTTAACAATTATAAATGTACAACATATGGTGGTTATACTTTTCCAGGCTTAACAATTGATCAAGCTTTCTCATACTATGAAACTGCTTTTGGTGCAGGATATGTTTATGATATTTGGACTGATTCGATTAATGCTGGTAAAAATCTTGTTATTGTTGACATCCCTCAATCAAGTGAAATGATTCCATTATGGGATTTACTTCCTGCTGATGAATCATACTCAAATACACGTAATTTGTTAATCGAATCTTATCTTACTTTATGTGGAAATCAATACAAAGAATTTAAAGATATTTATCAAGACGTCGTTGCAACTGATGTAGAAAATGGTAGAAATGAGTTAGATTCATCAATTAGTACATCTACTAATTATACTGGTTACAATATGATCGTAAGTTCTGGACAAATATCGAAAGAGATTTCTGTTGAAGATGAACTTGAAGATACTATTGTTATAAAACAAGGGAACACCTTTAATTTAAATTATTATACAAATAATTATGAAGGACATGTTGTTGAATGGATTTCAGATAATAAATCGGTTGTACAAGTTCAAGATGCAAGAAATGCTGTTTTTAAAACTGTTGGATCTGGTCAAGCAAAGCTTACTTTAACAGTTGATGGTGCAATTCAACCAAAAATAGTTAAAAATGTTAATGTTAATTCTTCTTCAAGTACTTTCAATATAGGAGATGGAAGTGAAGAGAATCCTTATTTAATATTTAGTCTTAGTGACTTAAATAAGCTTGCTGCTAGTAGTGCAGATTTAACCAAAAACTATAGATTAATGGCAGATATAACTGATGGAACTAATTCCGAAGTTCAACAAATAGCTGCATCTTCACCTTTTAAGGGTGTTTTTGACGGATATGGTCATACAATCAAGATTACCAATAGTACCCGTACTAATTCTATTCAAAATTCAGCAAATAAAAATATGGGTTTATTTGCAGAAAATGCTGGTACTATTAAAAATTTAATAGTTGAGGACTGCGATTTTAGTTTTGATGCTGATTATACAGCACAAGAAGTTCAAAATTTTGGAATTATTTGTGGTAGTAATACAGGAACAATTATTGGTTGTGTAGTTAATAATTCAAAAATTGATTTCTATACTTCTTTAGTATACGCATATAGAAATATTAATATTGGTGGTATTGCTGGATATAATACAGGAACAATTAGCAATTGTGAGTTTAATGAAGGTATGCTTAATAACATTGCTGAAGATGATGCTCTAAGTTATAAAGAAAGCATTAGAATGGCTTATACTGGTGGCATTGTTGGATTAAATAAGAGTGGAAACATTAATTATTGTTCAACTAAGAAATGTGTTATTGATACAAAAATCGGTGAAACAGTCTCCACTACAAGCTATCTTTTCCTTGCTGCATCTGGAGGTATTGTTGGTGCTAGCATTGATAACGGAACTATTGAACATTGTCTAGTTTATGATTATTCAAAATTAAATAAAACATTCGATACTGTGCAAACTATTTCAGCTCAAACTTATGATGATGGCCATTATAGTAATTCAGTTGCTGGTGGTATTGCTGGATATGTTTCTTATAATAGTGACAATTATGCAATTTCTTATTGTTTAGTAAGAAATGTTGGAAATATTAAAGTCACAGTTGGAAGTTCGTCTACTTATAATGATAGGTCTCATTGTGGTTATTTAGCTGGTGTTATCACAAAAAAATATCCATTTAGTGCTGATACTGCCGCAAGCAGTTCTGATGAAGGATTTTTAAAAACAAGCAATTTAGAAAGTGAAAAGGCTGTTCAATATATTTATGATTCTTATGTTCAAGCTAGTGAAGAAGGCAATTTAAGTGGCGGAACTGCAGATGAATCCTTAATTAATAGTAAATCAAATTATACAAGTACAATTAAATTATGGTCTAGTGGTACAGTTAATGAATTGTCTTCTAATTTTACTACTGATGAGCAATTTTATGATTCTAATACTGGTGATACTTTATTAAAAATAAAGACTTATGACTTTAGTACAAATGGAATCTTTGTTGATTTACAAAAAGCTAAAACAGAATTTTATGTAGGTGATACCTTTACCACTGGCAATATTAAAGTATATGGATCATATACAGTTGGTGGAGATATTTTTGATATTAACTATTATACAATTGATTCAAGAGAATTTATTGTTGATTCGACTGGAAAAGCAAGTACACCTGGAAAGGCAACAATTAGAATATTAGTTAATAATGCAGAGGTGGCTTCTTATATTGTCACTATTAATAATCCAGAAGTTGTAGAATTTTATGCAGTCGATTCAAGAACTGAAGGAGATTCAAAATTCTATGAAGGGGATAGTTATATTAGTGTATTAAAGAAAACAAATATTAAAACAATTAAGGCTAATGGGGAACAAAGTGATATTAGCTATACTGATTTAGATGATTGTAAAGTTGGAATTACTGGTGTTTCATCTTTTGAAAATAAAAAATTAGAAGCTGGAAACAATGATATTGTTCTTCATTATAATGACCTTATTTATGTTTATCATGTATATGCTGAAAAACGTGAAGTTACTGATATCATTATTCAAAATAAAGAAACTTTAGAGTCAAAAACTTATAATCTTGGAATTAAATCCATTGATTTTGGAGAAGATTTAAAGATTTATGCATATTACGACAGATTACCAATTGGAGAAACATCAAGTGAATTAAGAATTCCAAATGGAAGTGGTACATATATTCCTGATGGTAATAACGATAGATTAGTTTCTGGAGTATTTACTTTAAAAGATGATGAATATGAATTAACTTATTCAAAAATTGTTAAAGGAAAAAATAAAATTACTGCAACATATGATTTAAGTGTTTCAGATTCATTTATAGTTGTTGGCAACCAATTTGTCACTAAGAAAACAGTTAACGATTTCATTGATGCAGTAAATGAAATTAATTCTTCTGATAATTTAATAAAGAGATTTAACGCAATTCAAAAAGCTAATAAAATGCTTACTGAAATTGGTGATTACACTTGCCTTGAAATTGTAGATGCTGATGATAGTTGTGTCGGAATTCTTGGAGATGATGGTTCATTTATGACTGCAAAAAATAGATTAGACCAAGAAATTAGTAAATATAATGATGAAGTAAATCATGTAAATGGTAAATTATTTGATGCTGTTAAAGTTTCAAATTATTGGTCAAATACTATATTACAAGCAGCTGGAGTTACTGTCCTTCCAATTATCTTGCTCATATTAAAAAAGTTGTTATGTTTATAAAAAGGAGAGCAAAATGAAAAAAGCATTAATTATTTTACCTTTAACTTTAGCTTTACTTGCTACAGGTTGTAATAATTTATCAAAAAAAGATAGTTTCACTATTTCTATCAATTACTCTAAATTTGATTTAGTAGAAAATGATTCATTTCTCCTTTCTGTAGAAGAAAGTGAAAATGTTGTTTGGGAATGCAGCAATACACTTGTTTGTGAAATTGAAAGTTCTAATGAAAAATGTGTTGTTCATGGAAAAGCAGCTGGTAGTGCAACAATTACAGCAACTAGTGGGAATAAAAAAGCTTCTTGTTTAGTAACAGTTCAACCTAAAGAGGTTTTAGATCCATCAATTTCTATTGAAAATCAAGATTTAGATTTAAGTGATTTTGTTTCGGCAATTGATCATAGTGAACCAACAAAAGCTGTAACTAATACAAAAATGTATGATGTTCATAATGGTATAACATTATCTTTTACCTCAACTTTAGTTATTGATTATAGCGATATTGTAAAGACAATGTATACATATTCATATCAATCTCTTAACGAAATTGAATCAGATACAACTGAATTTATTTCAACACATAGTGGAGTTTATTATTCCAAAGGTTCAACAGTTGGAGAAGCTAGTGAAAACGGAATTAATTGGAATAACGATTTTGAAGGTTCTATTAATTTATTATCTTTTAACTTAAATAGTTTAAGTTCTAGTAGTACAACTATTACCAATAATGTTCTTGAAGGTGATGTTTCTCAAGATTTCTTTAAAGATCCTTCTATTAACAATGGTCATTTAAGCTTAGTTGTTGAACATGGAGATAATAATTATCTTAGAGTTAGAAGAACTTATTTAAGTTTCGATATGATTGAAAACTATAACGGAACTCAAAGAGTATTTAACGTTATTTCAGATACTAAATTTACATATAAAGCAGAAACAATAGACTATGAGTGGTAGTTTTAAGCGTTTAGTTTGTTTGATTGGTTGTTCTTTGATGGTAGCAATACCTTGTTTTAATAATGAATTTCAATCAAACAAAAACGATAAAACTATCACAATAAATAATAATTTAGAGAAAAAATCTGGCAATTCAACAGAATTAAGAGTAGAAATGATAGATCTTGGCTATAATGGAGACTCCACTATAATAACTTTTGGTAATACTCAAATATTAGTCGATGCTGGAGGGGATACTCCAAGTGGACAAGCCATTACTAATGCTTTGAAAAATGAGCTACTTGATAAAAATGATAAGAAATTAGAATATGTTATCATGACTCATGCTGATTATGATCATATTGTTAACGTCAATTCTCCAAACAATTCTTTATTAAATTTCTTAAAGACTAACGATATATCTGTAGGCTGTTGGATTGACTTTGATATGGGCCAAGATAAGAGTGTCGTTGAATATATGAAAAGTAAAGGCCTTTCTTATAAACTTGAATCTATGTTTTGGAGCAGCTCAACGTTAAGAATTAGAAAGTCTACTTTAGTTGATTATGATTTAGCTAAAAGTAGTTTATTATCTAAAGGAAAACTCGATTACTACTTTACTTCTTCACAATGCACTTATAAAAAACGTGTTGAATATAATAGCGATTATTCTGATTATGTAGATAAATTTTTATTTCAAAGTAAGAATTTAATACAAAATGAAACAACAAATAAGATAAAACAAAATGTTTCTCAAAATAAAGAATTACTTACTGATACATTCACTTTATATTCAGAACCAGATGAGGAAGATGTTTTTGGTTCAAATAATGGTGGTGATACAGCTGAACTTAAAATCCTTTATAACCCTTATTATTCTAGTTTTTGTACAGGAAATTCAGTTGCTGATGAAATTGATAAGAATGCTTGTAGCACATGTTTTGTTATTAACTATAATGAAGATCAATGGGTATTTAATGGGGATATTCAAGAATACAAATCTTCAAAATCAGAATCTTCTGTTCCTTCAGATGATAACGATGTTAAAGAAAATGATAAAGATGCAAGCAAAACTACAGGACATGGAAGCTATAAATATATTGGATGTGAAACTGAACTTTTAGCATATAATGCAGATGTATTAAAAGAAGGAGCTATGTTTTATAAAGCAAGTCACCATGGTTCAGATACATCTAACAGTTCAACTTTATTAAATCATATTAAACCTCAATTTGTTGGAATAAGTGCAGCAGCTACTGCAAGAACAAATACTTTAGAAAAAGAAGAAGATATTGATAAAGCATTTAAATTTCCAGGTCAATATGCTCTTGATAGTATTGGAAAATGGACAGATTATATTGGTATTACTGATTATAGAGAACGAATTGGAGGTAAATGGCAAACAAAGCCATATTTTGGTTCATTAATTTATACCTATAATCCTAAGTTACTATATAAAATGTCTTTTACTTCAACTAATATTAGTGGAGTTAATAATTCAATTTTAGATTCTCCATGGTTTATTAAAAATAGACAATTCCCTATTAAAGTTTATCTTTTAAGTAATGATTCTAAAAAGAATAGTTTAAACTCTGAATGTACTTATATTAAGGTAGGTCATAATGATATTTTACTTAATGCAGGGGCATATGATTCTAATGCAATTAGTTCTTTTGTTAATAAAGAGAGAATTAAAGGGTTATGTAACGATAAGATTTTTGAATTATGTGTAATTAATAGCTGTTTTCACGATGCATATCACGATTTAATAATTCAAAAAGATAAGAATATAGGGCTATTATTTGATAGTGATTTTGTATTTGAAGATATTAGATATCCAAATTATGACTCAATGGTTGTAGAAGGTACGAACTGGTCTAATTTAGAAATACCTTCAGTAATTAATGAATATATTGATAAATTACCTACTCTTTCTACCGATCAAGAAGAACGATCATTACTTAAAGAAAAGTCTATATACAATAAACAAATATTAAAATCTAATATTAGTAATAAAACCATTATTAACAAAGGTAATAATAAACTTGGTATTTCTTTAAATTTATATAGTAGCGATAATAGTATTTCAGCTTTTAGTTCTAAAGATGATGGATTAATTTCTATGTTTAATATTGATGGAGAGTATTCAGAATCTAATAAAGCTTCATCTAATTATAGCTTCCTTTATGGAGGATACGTTGCTGATGAAACTTTATTTAAAGGAAAAGTAATTCCTAATTTAAACCCAAATAATGCTGTATTTTCTTATCCTTCATATCAAATAAGTAGACATGGATATTTATCTTTAAATACTACTAACATTGTTGGATTATATGCAAAAAGAGTAGTTGATGCTTCTTCAAATGCCAATACAAACTTATTCTTAAATGGTAAGATTCTTGAAAATAATGATGGAAGCGATCCTTCTTTTGCTTCACAAGCATTTGTTCAATTGGCTTCATCTAATAACTGTACATTATATTCTTCTAATGGATCAAATTATCCATTATTATGTGAAGAAATTAAAGTAGGTTACCAACAATTCAAAGTTAAAAAACCTGATGAAGGTATTATCTCTAGATCTGTTAAATATGAATATTTATATTCAAAAAATTCTAATTCATTTGATTATTCTGCTTCATTTTATACTAATTTATTAAATGAGTTTAAAGGTAAAACAATAGGTGGAATTGAGAATTTATATAAAGCAGTAGCTTTTCTTTAATACTTAGGATTTAATTAAATATTTATTTTTATAGACTTTTTCAAGCGACTTTTCCTGAAAGTTATAGACTTTTTCAAGCGACTTTTTTAAAAAATAGCAGACTTTTTCAAGCGACTTTTAGTTATCATACCAAAAACCATATGATTTCCCAGTTATTTTTTAAAATACAAATTCAATATATTTATTCATTAATAGTGCAAAAAAAATCTATTGTAATATAATTTTATAAGCAATGAAAAAGTATATTTTATTAGTTATATCATCTATTTTATTAATGTCTTGTTCTTCTAACACTAATGAACTTTGTGCCTTAGGAAATATTGAAAATAGTGGATTTGAAGAAGGATTAGATTATTGGTATGGGAAAAACTTTAAAAAGAGTGATTCGTTTTCCTATGAAAACGAATCATCTTTATTATTAACTTCTACCAATAACAAAGAAGCTTATGTATATCAAACAATTAAGAATTTAAAAAATGGATACTACTATTTAGAAGTTGAATCATATAATAAAGGAAATGATGAGTATTGTTATGTTTATGCTAAAAATGTAGATAATATAGAATATAAAACAATGGTTCCTAGATATATTTCTAGTAAGGAATGGATAACAACTACTGTTAGAGGGATTGAAGTTAAGAATAATGAGTTAGTAATAGGAATAAAACAATTAGGAGATAATAAAGCTTACTTTGATAACTTTAAATTAACTTTAGAATCTAACCAAGTTACACAATACCAAACATTACAAGGAGGATGTATTTCTTGGTTAGATTATGAAGAAGATAATGGTGCAAAATATTATAATTTTGATTCTAAAGAAGAAGATTGTTTAAAGATTTTACATGATAATGGAATTAATTTTGTTAGATTAGAGTTATATAATGATCCAGGAACATATAAAGATATCAATAATAATTATTTACCAAGTAAATATAAGAATGAAGATTCAATATTAAAACTTGCTAAAAGAGCTAAAACTTATAATATGGAAATTCAATTGTCTTTTATGTATTCTTCATATTGGGGAAATTATGCTATTCCTAATAAGTGGTTGAATGAAATTAATACTCTTGATAGCTTTGAAAATAAAATAACCAAGTTAGGTGATTTTATATATGATTTTACCTATTCGTATATGAATAGATTAAGTTTAGAAGGAATTACACCTAAATATGTTTCTATTGGAAATGAAATTGATGAAGGTATTTTATTACCTTATGGATCTATTGAATCTCATCCAGAACAATTAGCTTATTTACTTAATAAAGGTTATGAAGCTATTAAAAATGTTAATGAAGATATAGATGTAGTTATTCATTTAGGATGTAATGCAAGTGATTTGCATTATTCATCTAATTATGGAGGAGGAAGATATTTCTTTGACACGTTAAAAAAATATAATCTTAAATATGATGTAATTGGTACTTCTTTTTATCCTTATTGGGCTCAAAGTGATGATATATATGCTTCAAAAAGTAAATTAGATTTAAGTGATTTAAAGAAATGGTCAGAGTTAATGATAGATACTTATGATAAAGATATATTAATTATGGAAACAGGATATAACTGGGGGAAACCTAATCAACTTGCTAATAATGGAGCATATGAAAATATATATCCTTCTAGTAAAGAAGGTCAAAGAGATTATGTTATTAACTTTTTAAATACTATTAAATCTATTAAAGATGGAAGAGCTAAAGGAAGTTTATATTGGGATCCTATATTAGTTAAACAAGAAAATGTTGGTTATGCTTTATATGATGATGGAAAGGCAAGAGAAAATGTTGTAGAAACAACAACATTCTTTGATTATGATCATAAAGCTTTACCAGTATTAAATGCATATAAATATAATAGTAACTCTCAAAAATAGTTAGGAAATACATATGTTTTTCATTAATTTAATAACGAAAAACATGAGAAATAATTTTGTTTTTATAATTATATTTTTTTATATTTAATTATCGAATTCCATATTATTTCCTATATATTTTGATATAATTAAACTATCTATTTGGAGTTAAATTATGGGAGTAGATGGATATTATATTATATCTTTAGAATCTAAAGATATATATGAACAAGAATTAATAAATGGAATAGATAAAGGTTATATTTTACCATCTAAAAAAGATAATAAATTCTTTGATTTATTTAATGCTGTATTAGATTACTCTCTTGATTTATTTAAATTAGAAAATATATACGAAACTAAATGTAGAAAGAAGTTTTATATAGAAGGAAAAAATAATAATAAATATACTCTTTCAATTATTAATGTTAAGTTTAATTTTAAATATAAAGATATTGAAAATCATAGTGTTTTTACATGTAAAGATCTTAGAAAACATTTTTATGAACAAGGGTTTTATTTAAATGGAACACATTATGTTAGATATAAAAGAAGTAGTGGAAGTTCACGTAAAGGTAAATGCTTATTTATAGATGAAAGATTATATAAATCTATGTGTAAATGGGGTGAATGTTCTTTAAAACAAAATTCTAAAGATTTAGCTTCATGGGAATCATATAAGTCTCTTTCTTTAAGTTCAATTAAAGGAACAATTGATATTCCTTTAGATGGAATATTATTTATTAAAGATTATAAGAGTAAGTTTAAAGAAGATGTTATTAGTGTTGAAAAAGGTAGTAATGGAAAACTAATTGCTTCATCAAAAGAAGAAGAAATAGTTAATGATATTTGGGATGGAGAAAGTTTATTAGATGAAAGTTTATTTAAAGATAAATATAAAGATAAACATATGCTTTTATTGCGTAATAAGTTTTTTAAATCTTGTGCTTTTAAAACCAAATTACAAAAGTGGTTTAAAGATAAAAATATTACTCTTGAAGGTTTAAAAGAACTTGGTTTTGTTACATTAGCTAAAGATATATCTCAAATTGTTATGGTTACTACACCAAATAGTATGAAATTCTTAAAGTTTATGGATAAAGGATTAACTTTAAAGAATGTAACTACTTGGTTAAACAATATTTCTAGTCAATTTGGCGTAGTTAAATATGATAAACGTACTAAATATTTTAATGGAAATATGGTTAGAACTAGTTATCAATTTTTAAATACTTTAGCTTTAAACGAAGAAGATGTTATTAGTTTATTAAAGCCTAGCCAAAAATACATTACTACTTTAAGAAATGATTATGATTTTCTTAGATTTCATTTTAGTGAAGCTATTAAAAGGGAAAATGATGGGGAAATAGATGAGATTTCTGATGGTTTAGCTGAACGTAGTGATGTTATTTTTAAGTTAATGAATATTAATTATCAATTTGAAAATACAAGATTATTTGTAGATTTTAGAAATGATGTTATTGAAGATCAAAAAAACAAGATTAAAGAAGGTCATATTCTTTTAAGTGGAACAAATGCTACATTATTTGGAAATGGTCCAGAAATGTTACTTTGTTTGGCTAATGAATTTGATATAAATAATGAAGATAATGAACCTGTTGCTTTAAAAAAGAACGAAATAGCTATTAAGAAGTTTCCAACTTTCGAAAAATTAGTTTGTGCTCGTTCTCCTCATATTACAATGGGAAATATTTATTGTGCTACTAATAATTTAAGTAGTTCTTTATGGGATTATTTTGATTTAGGAAATAATATTGTTTGTGTTAATGCTATAAAAGAAAATATTCAACAAAGGTTAAATGGTTGTGACTACGATTCTGATGCAATGTTAATTACAAATGATAAATTAGTAGTTGAAAAAGCTTTTAAAGAAAAAGATACCTTTAAAGTTCCAGTTTGTAAAATAGATTCTAAAGGAATTAGTAATTTACCTTTATATGAATTAGATCATAAAACAAGTGAAAATAAGATAGGCCAAATAGTTAATTTATCTCAAAAGTTAAATAGTCTTATTTGGCATGAAATAAACAATAATAAAGATAAAGAAAAAATAGATAAATTATACTTAAATGTTTGTAAATTAGCTGTTCTTTCTGGCATAGAAATTGATAAAGCTAAAAGAGCATATGACGAAATAGATGTAAATAAAGAATTAACAATAATAAAAGAAAAATGTATAAAAAAAGAATTTAAAAATCCTATGTTTTTTAAGATTATTTATGAAAATTATGAATCTGAATATAATTTAAAAGATAATAAAAAAGAATTTCAATTTTATGACTCTCCAATGGAATATATTTATAAGCACGCTACAGATAATATTGATTTTAGAAAAGGAAAAGAAAAGAATACTAAATATATTCAAATATCTGATATGTTAAATATTTCTAAAATTAAATTTAGTTCTAATGCTTATTACATTAGAGATAATATTTTAAAAGAACTTAATAAATATAAGGAAATTTTAGATAGATTATATAAAGAACTAAGATTTAGTGATGAAGATGATAAAGAAGTATTTTATATTAAAATTAAGGAAACAAAACAAGAACGTAATAATGAAATTTTAAAGTTACTTTCTTCTTCATCTAATGAAAATGTTTTATTTTTAGTTATTAAGGAAATTGAAAAGACTAATCAAGAAAACTATCAATTATATGCTCCTTTACTTGATTGTGAAATATTTAAGAATTTAATTAAAGAAAGTAAAGAAAGAATGAAGCATGTTATATATAACAAAGAAGGAGAATATAATTTATATCATTTAAAATTTACAAAAATTTAAATAATTTTAATAAAAATTATTAAGTAGTAAATCTATCCCTTATTACATAGTAATAAGGGATACTTTTTTATTAGTAATTCTTGTTATGGTCTCTATATTATAGAAACCTTTTTTATTGGTTCTTGTTTCCATATTATAACCAATTTAAATCCAAGGTGATAATCAAATGTATTTAAAATACATTGTTCTCCTCCTTGATTTTAGCAATAAGGAAGTTTTGACATTCCTTCCTTATTGCTTAACAATTTTTCATAACTCCTCTTAGTATATGATACTAAGAAGTTTATTTTTTAAGTATATTTGAGGGTAATATACTTAGGGCCTCCTTTCTATTCAATACCCTCATTAAATAAAGAAGTAGCATATATTTTCTACTTCTTTATTTTTTCAAATATAATAACAATTATTTTAAAAAACATATGTATTTCCTATGTATTTTAAAATATTTTCTATATATTATAGTTCTTTACTTAAGTGTTATTAGGTTTATTAAGTAATTAGAACTATTCTGAATCTAGTTTGTTTAAGAAAGGAGTAATATAACAAACTAATTATTAACCGTTTAAATCTAATTTATTTAATTTAAGGAGTGTTAATGAATAAAGCTAAGTATGTAAGTAAATTAAGTGAACTTTTACTATCTATGATAGGAGAGAAGGTCACACATTTTAATTTAGGTCTTGGAACTATCGTTGATGTTAGAGATGGGAAATGTATTGTTAAATACGAAACTCATGAAACTAACAAGCAATTTTTAATTGAATCATTTTTTGATTATAATGATCCGGTTTCAGAATTGTTTAGAGATGAGTTTAACAACATAAGATGTGAATATGAATTATCTAAAAAGGTTAAAGATAAGACTAAGAAAAATTTCTTAGAATATGTTAAAGATAAGGAAGAAGTTAAGAAAATTACTTTTGATGATATTGTCGGCTTAGATGATTTAAAAGATACCATAAATAATATGGTAGTATATCCTTTGAAGTATAAAGAGATATATAAGGCTTTTAATCGTCATTCAGGAGGAGGAATATTATTATATGGCCCTCCAGGAAACGGAAAGACATTAATTGCTAAAGCAATAGCTAATGAAATTGATGCTAAATTCTTTCCAATCAAGTGTTCTAGTATAGCTTCTAAATGGTATGGAGAATCTGAAAGGAAGATTAAAGAATTGTTTGAAGATGCTAAGAGTTATGAGCGTTCAATTATTTATTTTGATGAATTTGATTCTTTAGGAACTTCAAGAGAAGATGAAAGTAATCAAGCTTCTAATCGAGTTGTTTCTGAATTATTAGCTCAATTAGATGGGTTTGATGCAATAAGCAATACTGTTTTGGTTATTGCGTCAACTAATAAGCCTTGGAGCATTGATTCAGCATTACTTAGATCAGGAAGATTTAATAAGAAGATATATGTTGGTTTACCAGATAATGTATCTAGACATGATTTATTAATTCATGAACTATTTGGTGTTCCTACTAAGGAAATAGATTATGATGAAATCTCTTTAAGATGTGCTGGTTATAGCTGCGCAGATATTGTAGAAGTAGTTAATGAAGCTAAAGATTTAGCTATTAAGAGGAGTATAAAGGGGAATAGTATTTCTCCAGTTACTCATGATGATTTATTAAGTGCTTTAAGTAGTGTTCATTCAACTATTGTTAAGAGTGAGTTAGAGAGATTATCTAATTTTAAATTAAGGTAATGAACGAAAATAATAGGGATTTCCCTATTATTTTTATATTTATTAAGTTTAAAAAGGAGTCTATATGAGTTTTTTAGTTGCTGTTAAAGAAGATGGAATTATATATGTAGGTTGTGATTCAGAAGTTATAAAGGATGGATCAAGAACTACTTTAAAGAGTAAGAATAATTATGAGATATGGAAGATAGAAGATTTCCCATTTTGTATTATGGTATCAGATAAAAATATAAGAGATGCTAATGTAGTTAGATTAATAGACGATATGATTACTGACTATGATGCTAATAAAGGAAATGCTGATAACAATTATGTAGGTAGATTAATTATTAAAGCATTAAGAGATGCTCATTATATTAGGTCTTATGATGGTTCTTCTGAAGTTAAGGAACCATCGTTTATATTTGCATTTAAAGATCAATTATTCAGCATTAACTATGATGGAGAAGTTGTTGAATCGGAAGATTTTGTAGTAATTGGTAGTAGAAGAAGCGAAGCTACTATAAGTTTACTTTCAACTACTACATTACCTGCTAAAGAAAGAGTAATTAGAGCTATAAAAGCAAGTGTTGCTTCTGATATTTATGTTGATAATGCAATCATTTTAACTAGTACAAGTAGTGAAGATGATTTTGAAGTAATAACAAAAGAAAACGAAAGTAAGTATTTAAGTAAATAAGGAGGTTATTAGCAATGGAAAATAAGAGATTTGAAGATATTGGTGGATATGAATTACAAAAGGCAGAAGCTAAGAAAATAGTCAAATTCTTTTCTAATTATGAATTATTTAAGGAAAATGGAGCTTATTTACCTAGAGGAATAGTATTTTATGGTCAACCTGGTACAGGTAAGACTTTATTTGCTAAAGCAATAGTAAATGAATCTAACGTAAATGCATTATCTTTAAGTCCAGATGAACTCGTTAAGGAAGAAAGTATCTCTCTTTCTATAAAGGAAATATTTTCTAAAGCTAAAGAAAATGCCCCTTCTATTATTTTAATTGATGAAATAGATAGAATTGTTTGTTGTGGAGGAATATATAAAGAAGAAAGTAGTAAAGAGAAAGAAGTTTTAAGATGTTTCTTAACTGAAATTGATAATCTTAAAGATTCTGATTGTTTGGTTATAGCTACATCTAATTCTCATATTCTTGATATGCCTAAATCTTTAATTAGAAACGGAAGAATTGAGAAACATATTGAAATTCCTCTTCCAGATACAGATCAAAGAGCTGATATCTTGAAGAAGTACTTATCTAAGAACGATAGATTTAAGGATATTTCTATTACAGATTTAGCTATATATACACCAGCATTTTCAGCAGCTTCATTAGAGAGCTTAGTTAACACTGTATTAATTGATTGTATTTCTGAAAATAGAAATGCTACTTTTAAGGATTTCCTTGAACCAATTGAAACTATTAAATCAAGAGGAATGAAACAAAAAGGAAGAAAGGATAATTCAGTTGTTATTTATCATGAATTAGGTCACTTTATTACTGATTATGTTATTTCTGGAGAGATTGGTATGATCAGTATTAATCCTTATGGTCAAACTGGAGGAAGTTATACTAGATTTAATAAGGGTGAATCATATAACGAATTCTCTTTAAGTGAGATTAAGAATACTTGTGTATGTTTAATTGGAGGATTAGTAGCTACTAAGATATTTTTAAATGAACCATATTTAGGAGCAGATAGTGATCTATTTACATTAGGAACAACGTATATGCAAATGGTTCAAAATGGATTAACTGGTGCTAAAGACTTTGCCTTACATTTCTTATACAAGGATAGAGGAAGGGTTCAACTTAATAGTTTTACTAATGAATTAACTGATGACTTCGTTAAGTTTTTAAATGAATGTGAAATGAGAGCTACTAATATTATTAATAATAATAGACGTATTATTGAAGTATTGTTCAATGAATTAGTTACTAAAGGTGTTTTAACTGCAGAAGAAACTAAAGAGTTGATTAAAGATATTCCTGTTGTAAAAGAATAGAGAAATACATATGTTTTTGGATAAATTGTTATTAATTTATCCAAAAATATTTAATATATAGGACTTGATAAATTTAATTTATTAAGTCTTATTTTTTTGAAAATCATATTGTATTAATATAAGTTTTTATAAGTTTTTATTGAATATATCGATTAACAAATTATGTAAAAATTATTGCTTAATATAATAATTTTATGATATATTAAATGCACTTGCTTCCTTAGCCAAGCTGGTAAGGCAGTTGACTGCAACTCAACGATCAGTGGTTCAAATCCGCTAGGAAGCTCCA
>JAEDIE010000027.1 GCA_016296775.1 Bacilli bacterium
ATGAGGAGGAATTCTATCGTTCCATTCTTCAAAACCTTCTTCTTTAAAAAGTTCTCCAGAATTACAATCAACAAAATATTTTTCTATTCTATTTTCAAATTCTCTACATAAATTAACTACATAAACCATTCTACGTTCATGATTTCTAAATTCATGATAAATTGTAAAAACATCGTACCATTTTAAATCGTTTTTTGTTAATTTTAATGATTCTAAAACCTTATTTAACGCCATTTCTTCATTAATAAATCCATTTGGTTTCCCACTAACTACGTCGTTTCCTTGTTCTTGATTATCTTTAAATATGTTTTGGTATATTAAATTTAATTCATTAATACTCATGGAAGATAATTCTAAAATATTTTCTTCAGTATATATTTGAGAATGTTCAATAATTTTTAAGATCAATTTCATTTTACCTTTAGAAATACCATAAGCTCTAGCTAATTCTTCTACATTTTTATCATTATCAATATTTTGAGCAATAATTGAACAATTCATTGACTCATTATTTTCAAAAATACTCTCTATTTGCTCATTAATTTTATCTAATTGGATACTTGAATTGTTCTTATAATTTTCGACACTAACTAATATTGAGTTGTTATTTTCATTTAAAAATCCATTACTATACATAGAACCAACTAACGCATAAATTGCTGTATAAAATGTGGTGTTTTTTAAATCTAAATTATATAAAACTGATTCTCCATCTTCATTTAAAGGGATGCAGGAAGTAACTTTATTTTTACTATTTACTTCAATTTGAACAGAAGGATTAACATCTAAATAAACATTAGCTTCTTTATCTAATGAGGTAATGGAAGGAATAAATAAGCCTAAAGTTATACCTAAAATAAAGAAAGAAACGGCTGAAAAAGACATAATTAATTTAGTTTTTAAACTAAAAACGCCATGTTTTCCCACTTCTTTTTCTATTTGATTAACATTTTTAATATTTTCTTTAATAATGTAAAGGTTAGTATTATTTTCATCAAATTTTGTAAAAGAAGCCTTAATTTCTTTATTTAAATTATTATTTTTCATAATTTTTATCCTTTACTAAATTCTTTAACTTTTTAATTGAACGATTATATTTTGATAAAATGGTTGATAATGGTTTATCCATTATTTTAGCTATTTCTTTAAATTTAAGATTAGATACTATATGAAGAGAAATTATTTCTTTTTCTTCTTCTTTTAAGTTATTTAATAATAACTTTAAAAATTCATTTTCATTATATGAAGTTGAAAAAGAAACTATTTCGTTATTTAATAAATATTCTTTACTTTTTTCTTCTTCTCTTTTTCTTGTTTGATAATATCTATTAATTACATTAGTTTCAATAGTAATTATCCAAGCCATTGGTTTTCCAAGTGGTTCATATAACTTTGCATTTTCATATATTCTAACGAATGTATCTTGAACTAAATCATCTATATCAAAATTTGGGATAGATTTACTTATTGCGTAAGCATAAATATTATTTTTTATTGTTTTATAAAGTAGATCCATAGCATCTACTTTATTATTTGCTAATGAAATTAAACAATTTTCTATTAATATGTTTCTATTTTTGTCATTATTCATAGTGTTCATTAACAAATAATACCATAAGAAGTTTAATTATATAATATTATAATTCGCTCTTTGAAAACTCCATTCTTTCAATAGAAACTTCTAAGTTTCCGTTTCTAATTCTAATATCATCTAGAAGTTGTTTTTCTTCACTAGGATTTTTTAATATTACATGGTAATAAATCTTAAACATACTACCCATATTAACTGTCTTTACCTTCAAAATTTCATATGATTTAGTATATTTTTTTAATACTTCATCAAAAACTTCAGTATAATCAAGATCTTCAGGAATTGTAATTCTAATAATTTTTTCTTTAGCATCATATTTCTTATCAAATAAATGAAGAAATTCTAAGACTAATAAAATTACTCCACAAACAATTAAGAAAATAGCTCCATAAGCTAAATAGCCCATACCAAATGCTAAACCACTAGCCATTGAAATAAAAATAATACAAATTTCTTTAGCGCTTCCTGGTTGACTTCTAAATCTAACAAGTCCAAAAGCACCAGCAATAGCAACACCTGCTCCAATATTTCCATTAACTAAAATAATAATTAATGAAACAACAAATGGAAGCAATGATGTTGTAACTAAGAAACTTTTTGAAGACTTAGATTTAATGCAACAAAGTAAACTAAAGACAATACCTGCAACTAAAGCAACACCTAAACATAAAAATATGTCTAAAGTTGAAATTGTACCATCATTAAATGGTGACTCGAAAAAATTCATAACGTTCCCTCCTTCTTGTTTATGAATTGCTTATAAACTGTTCCATATTTTGAAAAACTGGTTTTATAAACTTTGTTATCATTTAATAATCTAATTAACCATTCAGGATAACCAGAAGCTGTTTTAATCTCTAATAAAACTTCATCATCATTAAATATTTTTGTTCCGTTTAATTCATGAGTTACATCAAGATCATCTAATCTAAAACGCACATTTCTATCAAAAGTTATGCGTAAATCACTATCATTTGCTAAATATGCACTTCTATCATATAAAAGTAAAACTCTAGGTTTTAAATCATAATAATAGTCAAATAAGTACAATAATTCTTTTTCAATTTGAGTTAAATCTTGTTTTTCTTTATTTAAAAATTGTTCTAAAGAAGATAATTTAAGTTCAATTCTTCTTTTATATACTATTTTTTCATATTTTTTCTTAATTTCTAAAAAAACATTAGAATCTTGATTTCCTCTTCCATAACATCTTAATCTAACTTTTTCTTTATAAAGGGGAGATTCAATAGATGTTCTAATAAGTTGAAAAGAAGGTGTATCGTAATATAAACTTTGAATTGTTGTTTCTTTATATTTATCTAAAAATAAGTGTTTTTGTATCTCTTCTAAGAAAATCTTGTAATTTTCCGCACTTAAAATATATTTAAGTTCATATCTTTTGAATGTCATTTTACTCATATTATAATAATAATATGAATAGCAAATTTATTGCAAATAATTAGAAAAATTACAACAATTTTTGTAATTTTTTATATATTAATATCTTTTATTTCTAATAAATGCTTAATAACATCTTTTCTTTTTATAATTCCAATAAACATACCTCTATCATCTATAATAGGTATAAAATTTTGACTTAATGAAAGAGCTAATATTTCTTTAAAAGATGAAGAAATACTTAAACATTCATAGGTTCTATATCTAGAAACTTCAAATAATTGATGATTTTCTAAGTCTTTTAAAGAAATAGGATCATTTATTTTAATAAATCTTAATAAATCACCCTCAGAAATACTATTTACATATTTACCTGTTTCATCAATTACTGGAACAACAGAATATTTGTAAAAATCAAATTTTTCAACAGCTTGACGTACACTTATGTCATCTTTTAAATAATAAGTGTTATTTTTGGTTGTTAAATAGTTAAGTATATTCATATTTTAATTATAAAATATAACTAAAAATAATCAATTATTATAAAATTCGTCTAAAGATTTAGACAATTCATACTTGTTTTTAATTACTTTATAATTACTCCATTTATCATTAAATAATGGTTCATATGTCTTATTTTTATATCTATAATCGATTAAAAGAGCTACGCCTTTATCATTTTCACTTCTAATTAATCTTCCTACAGCTTGAGTAATCTTATTAATTCCAACATTTAAATAAGCATATTCAAAACCATTATATGAAAGAGAATTGTAATATTCTTTTCTTAATTCGTTGTCAAAGCTTATTTGAGGAAGACCTATACCTAAAATGATTACTCCATTTAATCTATTTCCTACTAAATCTATTCCTTCTGAAAATATTCCTCCTAAAACTACTACACCAATTGTTGTTTTATTAGGATGTTCTTTAAATTCTTCTAAAAACATATCTTTTTTATAATTAGTCATGTTCTTTTCTTGATAAATTATATTTGAATCTTCGTTATTTAATACTAATTTTAATGTTTCTAAATACTTGTAAGAAGGACAAAAAACCATGTAATTCCCTACTCTTTTTTTGCAAAATGCTAAAATATAATCTTTTATTTTATCTATTGTTAAAAGTCTATCTTTATATATAAAAGATGTAGAATTATCTACTAAAACTTTAAAGTTATTTTTATCAAAAGGAGAAGGAATTGATAAGGTTTTTATATTTTTTACTTTGCCAACTATTGAATTAATATAATATTCTAGAGGTGATAATGTAGCACTAAATAATATAGATCCTTCAAAATGATTTAAATTAGAAGCTATAAAATTAGAAGCATCTAAACACATAATATTAATACTTACATCTACATTATTTTCTTTTTTAACAAATACTTTATATTGGTTGTTATACTTAATAAAATAGTCATAAATTATTAAAAACCTATGTAAATCCCTATTAAAATTATCTACTAATTCGCTTTTAAATCTCTTATGTTTAATTTTATATTTTTTAATTTCTTCATCATAAGATTTTAGTTTAAGTATAAATTCAACATTCAAATGTTCAATTAAATACTCGTTTTGTTCATTAAAATCAAAGTTTATATAATTTAAAAAATATTCATTTAATGATTCGTATAAAGTTTTAATTCTTTTATTTTTTATTTTCTTTAAATCTTTAAGTGCATTCAAGAAAGAAAGTGAAGACAAAGTTGCACTAAACATAGAAACACTTCTATTTACCATATTATGAGCTTCATCAATTAGAGCAATCATCTTATATTGTTTATCTGGTGATTCAAAATATCTTTTTAATTGTGAAATTGGATCAAATAAATAGTTATAATCTAAAATAATTACATCTGCTAAAAGAGATAAATCTAAAGATAATTCAAAAGGACACATTTTATATTTAGTAGCGTATTCTTTTATTAAAGAAGCAGAAATTATATCATTATTTAATACTATTTCTTTTAAAACTTCCTTCAATTTATCGTAATAACCTACAGTATATTCACATTCATCTGGATTACATTTACATGATTTTTTAAAATTTATACAAGCTTTTTCTTTAGCTGTTATTTCTACACTTGTTAACTTAATTCCTTTTTCTTTAAATATTTTTAAAGCATGTAAAGCATTTAAAAATCCACTATTTTTAGGAGTAGCATAAAATATTTTGTCTACTTTTTGTTCTTTCATTAACCTTAATGAGCCATAAATTGTCGAAACAGTTTTTCCAATTCCAGTAGAAGCTTCAACAAAATTATTTGTATGATTTAAACAACAATCTATAGTTGAATCAATTAAACTATTTTGACCTTCTCTAACAAAAGGAAATGGAAATGATAGTTTTTTTAAACTTTCTTCCTTCAATTGTTCTTTAATTAAAAATGTATTTTGATAAGAAATATAATCATTTAAATATTTATAAACATTAGTTTCTAATGTTAAAAAATCATAATTATATGTTTTCTTTAAACTATCTTTCTTATTTTGAGAAAAATACATTAAATTAATATTTACATTACTTAAATTATTAATTTTAGCATAAATGTAAGCGTAAAATTCAGCTTGTGCTAAATGCCATTTTTCATTTACTTCATGAAAATGTTCTAAATCATCAACTGTTGTTTTAATTTCTTCAATAGTTATAACGTTACCTAAAATTACACCATCACTTCTTCCTTCAACAGTTATTTCATAATCTTGAACATTAAAAGTGTACTTTAAGAAATATTCTTTTAAGTAGTTTTTACCTTGTCTATCTTGATAATGTTTATGTAATCTTGTACCTTCAAGCATGCTAGAAGTATTAAAAACACGATCATCAATGTCTCCGCTTCTAAATAAAAAATCTACTATTTGATGAACACTTAAAGATAAGTAAATCATTAATTTAATTTATCCCCTACTTTAAATAGGTTCATATTTCCGTTATAAAAATCTTTATAGTTTAAAATTTTCTTTCCTTGACGTTGGATTTCTTCCACCCTTAAAGCATTCTCTTTACATCCAATAATAAAGTTATTCTTATTATATTCAATAACTTCACCAACACTTTTATTTTTAGTTTCAACTACTTTAGCTTTTAAAATTTTATATTTTTCATTATTAAATACAAAATATGCTCCAGGAGTATAACTTAAAGCTCTTATTTTATTAAAAATATGTGTAGCATCATTATTAAAATCTAATATTTCATCTTCTTTTAAGATTTTTTTAGTAAAAGTAGCCTTATTTTCGTCTTGTTCTATTCCTAAATTAGTTTTATTTACAATATCTAAAATACCTTCTTTAAAACAAAGATAAGCTGCTACTTTCATTTTTTCTACTAATGAAGTATAGTTGTCTTCTTCACCTATAGATACTTTTTTAACATAAAACATTCTTCCAGCATCCATTTTGTCAACCATTTCCATTAAAGTAATTCCACTTTCCTTATCTCCATTAAGTAAAGATGTTTGGATAGGTGAAGCTCCTCTTAAAGAAGGAAGAATTGATCCATGAAGATTAAAAGCACCAATTTTAGGTAAATTTAATAATTCATGAGGAACAATTTGACCATAAGCTAAAGTTAAAATGATATCTACATCTAAATCCATTAAAGCTTCGTATTCTAATCTTAATTTTGTTGGCTGATATACCTTAATATTATGTTTTAAAGCTACTTCTTTAACTGGACTAGGAGTTAAAATTGCTTTTCTTCCAAATGGTTTATCAATTTGAGTTACTACACCAACAATATTAAAACCATCTTCGATTAAAGAAGATAAAACATAACTAGAAATTTCAGGTGTTCCAAAATATAAAATCTTTAAATCTTTAATGTTATCCATGTATATAATTATATTATTTTTTATATGTTATTTAAACTTTTAAATAATTATTGAGTGCTTATAAACATAATGTTTGATAAAATTAAGATATGCTTCAACCACTTGCATTTAGAGTTAGACCAACTTGTATAGAAGAAGTTATTGGACAAGAACATTTAGTAAAAGAAAATGGCTTTCTATATAACTCAATAAAAGAACAATTACCTGTTTCTTTTATTCTTTATGGTGCTCCTGGATGTGGAAAAACTACTATCGCTATTGCTTATGCTAAAAGTTTAAAAGTTAATTATATAAAATTAAATGCTGTTACAAGCAATAAAAAAGATATTGAAAAAGCTATTGAAGAAGCAAAAAATAACGATCCTACTATTGTAATAATTGATGAAATTCATCGTTTAAATAAAGATAAACAAGATATTTTACTTCCTTTTGTTGAAGAAGGAATTATTTATTTAATTGGATGCACTACTGCTAATCCATTTATTTCAATTAATAAAGCTATAAGAAGTAGATGTCATCTTTTAGAAGTTAAACCTTTAACTAACGAAAATATAGTTGAAGGATTAAAAAGAACTATATCTAACAAATTTGGATTCAATAACAATCTTAAAATTAATGATGAAGCACTAAATTATATTGCAACTTGTTCTAGTGGAGACTTTAGATTTGCCTTAAATTTTTTAGAAATCGCTTCAATTACTTATAAAAATAAAGAAATTAACTTAGAAAATATAAAAGAAATTAAAATAGTCACTAATTCTAGTATTGATAAAGATGATGATGGTCATTACGATGCAGTAAGTGCAATGCAAAAATCTATTAGAGGAAGCGATGTCAATGCAAGTTTGTATTATGCCTGTAAATTATTAGTTGCTGGAGATCTTGACTCATTAACAAGAAGGTTATTAGTTACAGCTTATGAAGATATCGGATTAGCTAATCCTAGTGCTTGCATGAGAACAAAAATAGCAATTGATGCTGCTTATCAAGTAGGACTTCCAGAAGCTATTATTCCTCTTGGAGTAGCAATTTGTGATTTAGCGTTATCTCCAAAAAGTAAATCTGCTTGTTTAGCTATTGAAAAAGCCTATGATTTAGCTGCTCAAATGCCTTTAGATGTTCTTCCTTATTTAAAATATACTCCTGTTAATTTAGAAGAAGAAATGAAATATCCTTACGATAACGAAGATATTTGGGTTCATCTTCAATATTTACCTGAGTTAATTAAAAATAAAGAGTTTTTCGTTCCATCTAAAAATGCTTCTAGTAGTTATGAAAAATATTTAAATGAAAATTATCAAAAATTAAAGAGCTTCATAAGAAGCTCCAATATGCCTTTATTAAAGAAAAAGTATCCTTCAAAATAAAGTCTTATTCAATAATTTCATGAGTTAAAGAATGTTCTTCTTTAACTTTTTCTTTTTTAATTATGAATGAATCTAAAACATTTTGTTTAACAGACCAAAATTCATCTTTATTTGTATATAAAGTAGCTAATAATTCGTTTTTACTTACTTTATCACCTACTTTTTTATTTAAAACAATACCAGCACTCATATCAATAACATCATCTAAAGTTTCTCTTCCTCCACCTAAATGCATGCTTGATTTACCTATACTTAATGCATCAATTGAATGAACATAGCCTTCTTTTGTTGAATAAACTTCAACAATATTTTTAGCTACATCAAATTTAGAAGGATCTAAAATATAAGAAATATCTCCTCCTTGGTGTTTGACAAATTCAACAAATTTATTAAAAGCTTTTCCATTATTTACGTTTTCAATAATAGCTTTTCTAGCTTCTTCGATAGAATTAAATAATTTAGCTTGATTTAATAAGATAGCTCCGCTTGAAATACAAATTTCTGTAATATCTTTAGGACCTTTACCTTTTAAAGTGTCGATAACTTCTTTAATTTCAAGATTATTTCCAACAGCACAACCTAAAGGTTGATTCATGTCAGTAACTTCAGCTTTAACATCTTTATTTAATGATTTTCCAATTTCTACCATTGTTGTAGCTAAATTTTTAGCATCTTCAATAGTTTTCATGAAAGCTCCATTACCATATTTAACATCCAAAAGGATTGCATCAGCTCCACTAGCTAATTTTTTAGACATAATTGAACTTGAAATTAAAGGTATTGAACTAACTGTTCCTGTAACATCTCTTAAAGCGTATATTTTTTTATCAGCTGGGTCGATATTTTTATCTTGGCCAATAATTGCCATCCCTATTTCATCGACTTGCTTAATAAATTCTTCTTTTGTTAAATTGACTCTAAATCCAGGGATAGATTCTAATTTATCAATAGTTCCTCCAGTATGACCAAGTCCTCTTCCGCTCATTTTAGCTAACTTTGCTCCTAAAGAAGCAATCATTGGTCCTAAAATTAAACTTACTTTATCACCAACTCCTCCAGTTGAATGTTTATCAACTTTAATTCCAGGAATAATTGATAAATCCCAAACTTCTCCGCTAACTCTCATTGCTTCAGTTAAATAAGCAATTTCATCTTTATCCATTCCATTTAAATAAATGGCCATAAGTAAAGAACTAGCTTGGTAATCTTTAATTTCACCTTTAACGTAACCTTCAATAAAAAATTCAATTTCTTTTTGAGATAATTTTTTCTTATCTCTTTTATGTTCTATAATTTCAATAATATCCATGTATTAATAATAACAAATATTAAATAATAATTAAATTATATTTAATTATTTTTTCTAATAAAAAGAGTTAGGATTTCATATGTTTTTTTGAAAAATCCATATGATTTCCTGCTTATTTTTTAAAAAGAAAAATGGCTTATTAGCCATTAATTTTCTTTTTTAATATCTTTTAATTCTTGTTCTTCTTTCTTAAGAATTTTTTCTATTCTTTGTTCTTTGAAGAATCCATCATCTAAAATAAATTGAATTTCTGGGCTTCTTCTTAAAGATATCTTTTTAGCAAGAGAAGATTTTACAAATCCTTTTGCTCTACATAATTTTTTGAAGTTATCATTTGGATTTGTAAAAAATGACACAAATACTTTTACGTATGAGTAATCATCACTAACCTCTACACTTGTTACAGTTAAGAGTCCTACTTCATTCTTAAGTTCAAATTGAAGAATATCTCTAATATTTTTATCTATTAAAGCTTTAATTCTCTTTTGTTGATTAGCCATTTTTACTCCTTAGTAGTAATTTCATAAGCTTCAATGATATCGTTTTCTCTTACATCATTGAAATTAAGAATTTTAATTCCACATTCAAAGCCTTGTTTAACTTCCTTAGCATCATCTTTAAATCTCTTTAATGTATCGATATCACCTTCATAAATGATGCTTCCATCTCTTAAAACTCTAACTTTAGCAGTATTTTTAATAGATCCATCGATGACCATACATCCAGCAATATTACCAACTTTAGAAACTTTAAAAACATTTCTAACTTCAGCTTGTCCAAGGACTTTTTCAACTTCTTCTTTCTTCATGTGACCTTTAATAGCATCTTCCATCTCTTCAATTAAAGCATAGATGATTCTATGAAGTCTAATTTCAACTTTTTCTTCAATAGCTTTATTTTTAACAAAAGCGCTAGGTCTAACATTAAATCCATAAATAATAGCATTACTTGCACTGGCTAAAAGAATATCTGATTCAGAAATTGCTCCTGCAGCAGCTCTAATAATGTTAATTTTGACTTGATCATTATTTAATTTTTCTAAACTTGCTTTAACAGCTTCAGCACTACCAGTTGAATCTGTCTTTAAAATAATATTAATTTGAGCAAGTTGACCTTCGTTAATCTTATCAAATAATTCATCAAGCGAAGAAATATTTGTATTTGCAGCTCTTTCTTCTTCGATTTTCTTATTTTTTCTTCTTGAAGCGATATCTTTTGCTTGTTTTTCAGTTGGGAAAGCCATAAATGAATCACCTGCTAAAGGTACATCGCTTAAACCAATAATAGAAACTGGAATTGAAGGTGTAGCTGATTTTAATACTTTGTTATGTTCGTTAGTCATTCTTCTAACTTTACCATAAACTGTTCCAACAACTACGTAATCACTACTTAATAAGGTACCATTTTGAACAAGCAAAGTTGCTTTTGGACCACATCCAGGATCAAGTTCCGCTTCTAAAACTGTTCCGATAGCATATCTATCTGGATTAGCTTTTAATTCCAACATTTCAGCTTCAACTAAAATTGTATCGAGTAAGTTTTCAATACCAATATTTTTCTTAGCAGAAATTTCAACAGTCATAACATCACCGCCATATTTTTCAGCAATAACATCATGTTGCATTAATTCATTAATAACTTTTTCTGGATTTGCTCCAGGAACATCCATCTTATTTATTGCAACAATAATTGGAACATTAGCAGCTTTAGCATGATCAATAGCTTCAATTGTTTGAGGCATAACACCATCATCAGCAGCAACAACAAGGACAACAATATCAGTAACACTAGCCCCTCTTGCTCTCATAGCAGAGAATGCTTCATGCCCTGGAGTATCGATAAAGGTAATTTTTTGTCCTTTAAATTCTTTAATATAAGCACCGATTTCTTGAGATATTCCACCAAATTCTCCAGCAACAAGGTTAGAATTTCTAATAGCATCAATTAATGTAGTTTTACCATGGTCAACATGTCCCATAACTGTAACAACAGCTGGACGAGATTTAAGTAAAGATTCATCGTCTTCAATCTTAACCTTTTCAAAATCTTCTTCAGCAACAATTTCTTCTTTCTTGAAATCATAGCCAAATTGAAGACATACTTCACCAATTGATTCATCATCAAGTGTTTGGTTAATAGTAACGATTTTACGATTTAAAAAGAAATATTTAATAATTTCACTAGGAAGAACATTAAGTTCTTTAGCAAGTTCTCCGACAGTTAAGGCTTTAGTATAAACAAATACACCGCCATTAACCTTGTTAATTTCGTTCTTTTTATTGTTTTTTGAAACAATATTAGCTTCTCTTTTTTGTTTAACTCTATTATCCTTCATCTGTCTTCACCTCCTATTTCATCTTTAAATATTTCGACATTCTTTCATAAATTGTTGCAGGTATTTCACATTCAAGTGCTTTTCCTAAACAATTTGTCTTTTTAGCCTTTTCAATAGCTTCTTCACTCATATAGATATAGGCGCCTCTACCATTAGCTTTGCCACTTATATCTAAAATTACCTCATTATCAGGTGTTTTAACCACCCTAAATAATTCTTGTTTTGGATAAGAAGTATTGGTGGCTAAACATCTTCTAAGTGGAATTTTCTTCATTAATTATTCCTCGTAATATGAATCATCATCATATTCTTCAAAGCTATCATCATCATCGAATTCTTCATCAAATTCTTCATCTTGAAGAGCTTCAAGTTCTTCATCAGTGTAGATTGACATCTTTTCTTTTGGTTTTGATTCATCTTTGACAACTTTAGTTTCTTCAACTTTAGTTTCTTTCTTTTTCTTTTTATATGTTTCTTGAGTATTCTTCTTTTCTTCTTCTAAGCTTGCTTCAAGATCATCAAGAGAAATAGTTGTTGCAACATTAACTTTTTCGATAACTTCTTCTTCCTTCTTAGGTTTAATTGTCTCGACTTCTTCTTTAACTTCTTCAACAGGAGTTTCAGCAATAATTTCTTCTTCTTCGACTAATGTTTCATCTTTACTTAAGAAATCTTCGGCTTTTTCTTCTTCTTTAATAACTTTAGCAATAGTTTCATTTGCCTTTCTTAAAGATTCTTCTCTTGTCTTTCTTCTTTGTTCTTCTCTAGCTTCAACTTCAAATTCTTCAAATAACTTGTATTCGATATTTTGTTCGACAGCTTCGCTAACTCCAATGATCTTAATTTCTTTTAAGTTAAGTAACATTCTTGTAAGAATAGCATTAACACCTCTTTGTCCAATAGCTTGGTTTTTAAATTCATCTGGAACTACAACTGTAGCAATTCCTTTTTCATCATCAAATTTAATACCAATAACTTGAACTGGTTTTAAACATTCTTGAATGTAAAGACCTCTATTTTCTTTATATGTGATAACATCAACTTTTTCTTTAGTTTTGTTACCTAATTGACTAACAACAGCTTGAATTCTGCTACCATTTGGACCAATACAAGCTCCACTTGGATCAACGTTTGGATCTTTTGTAGTAACACTAACTTTAGCTTTAACACCAGGAATTCTAGCAATACCGACAATTTCAACGGTTCCATCATAAATTTCGTGGATTTCATTAAAGAATAATTTCTTTAAGAAACCACTGCAACTTCTTGAAATTTTAATTAAATCGTCTTTTTTATCGCCTTTTGAAGCACCAATTGATTCAATATAAACTTTAATTGGATCACCTGGATTGAATTTTTCATCTCCAATTAAATCTTTTCTATATAAAGTAGCTAAAGCACCATCTCTAGAACTACCTAAGTTAACAAGAACGCAATTGTCTGATTTTTCAACAACACCGGTAACAATCTCTCCAATTTTACCTTTAAATGTTTCAAATAAAGCATTCTTTTCAGCAGCATTAATTTGTTGTTTAAAAACAGAGATAAATTTATCGACATCACCTTTTGTAAAAGAAGCTAAATCGACTTTTTCTTCATAATAATCACCAACTTTAAGATTATTATTTACTGCACGTGGATCTTCATCGCTAATTTCAATAAAGTCATCTTGAATATCATCTTCTTTAACAACTTTAAATTGATGATAAAAATCAAGAACATTGTTAGCTAAATCTACATCACATCTAACTAAAGCGTTGCTTAATCTTGTACCATCTTTGGACTTATTGTTAACTTTTTTAGTTTTTGTGTTAAGTAATGATCTTGTCTCATCTTCAAGCTTTTTAGTATAAGCAGTTTCAAAAGCTTCCTTAATTGCGTTAACAACAACTTCTCTATCAATTTTCTTTTCTTTTGCGATGTTGTCAAAATAAACTAAGAATGCACCATTTTCTAATTTTTTCTTCTTTTTTGCCATAATTTTCTCCTAAAATTTTATTGCTAATCTTGCTTTGTCAATGCTACTTCTTTCAATTGTAGCTTTAATTGTTCTTGTTTTTTCTTTATATTCAATTGTTACTTTATCTAAATCTACAAAAGTTAGATATCCTTCTAAAGTATTTAATCCTTTAAAAGGAGTAGATAAATGAACATTGATATACTTGTTTAAGTATTTTTCTAATTTAGATATATCAATTGGCTTTTCAATACCTAATGAAGAAATATCTAATGTGTAAGGGACGTTATTAAACTCATGTTGGTCTAAAAGTTCACTTATTTTATTAGAAATAATAGTTATATCATCAAGATTAATATCTTCATCTCGATCAATAATTATTTCCATTGTTCCGCTTTTCTTTCCTTCATTATATTTAAATGAATATAACGTATAATTTTCTTTCGATAATAAATCTTTAATTAAGTTTTGAATATCTAATATCGATTCCATCTTTACCCCCTTACAATAAAAATAGAATGCCACCAGGGCACTCTTACGAGTAATTGTTAAATCTCTTTAACGATTTAAATATAACATATTTAACTATGAGTTTAAAGCAAAATAATACAATTTTTTATTAATTTTTATAAAAATTTGCTTATTTTTAAAATAATGGAGAGCAAAAGCTCTCCATTATTATTAATTAAAATTTAATAGGTTCAAGGTGCCAAATATCTTCGTTATATTGCTCAATAGTTCTATCACTTGAGAAGTATCCGCTCTTAGCAATATTAACAACACTTGAAGCATACCATTTATCCTTATTTAAATAATACTCTTCAATCTTTTTACTAGCTTCTAAGTAACTATCAAAATCTTTAAGAATTAAGTATTCATCATTTCTATTCATGATTTCATCAAAGATTGATCTAAATCTATCATTTCTACCTTCACACCATGGACCATTAAATAATGAATCTAATATTCTTCTAACCTTTTGATTTGAATTATATTCATCCCATGGAGAATATCCATTTAACTTAATTCTTTCAACATCTTCAACATGATTTCCAAATATGAAAGAATTTTCATCACCAACAAGTTCATTGATTTCAACATTTGCTCCATCTAATGTACCTAAAGTTAAAGCACCATTCATCATAAACTTCATATTTGAAGTTCCACTAGCTTCTTTTCCAGCTAATGAAATTTGTTCACTGATATCAGTTGCTGGAATAATCAATTCAGCTAATGATACACCATAATTTTCAATAAATACTACTTTCATATATTTACTAACTTCTGGATCATTATTAACTACATTAGCTACTGAAAGAATTAAAGTGATTATGTTTTTAGCAAATACATAACTTGGAGCAGCTTTAGCACCAAAGATGAATGTATGAGGATACATTGTAAACTTTGGATTATTCTTAATTTCAAAGTAATAATGCATAATTCTAAAGACATTCATAAGTTGACGTTTATAAGCATGAAGTCTCTTAATTTGAGTATCAATAATTGAGTTAGTATCGATTGTAATACCATAATTCTTTTGAATATATGAAGCTAATCTAAGTTTATTTTCATGTTTAATTGTTTCTAAACGTAAATGAGTATCTTTATCGTTTTCAAATTTCATGAAATCTTCTAACTTAGAAGGTTCTTTTTGCCATGTTTTACCAATTTTTTCTTCTAAAAGATTATTTAATCCTTCGTTACAATACATTAACCATCTTCTATGAGTTACACCATTAGTTTTATTATTAAATTTTTCTTTAAAGTATTTATAGAAAGATTTAAAAGTAACTGTTTTTAAAATATCAGTATGGATTCTAGCAACACCATTAACTGAGAAACAGCAAATAATAGCTAAGTTTGTCATTCTAACCATGTTATCTTTAATAATTAACATGTTATCAAAATCAACTTCATCAACTTTATTTTTTCTCATCCATTCAATAAATCTACGATTAATTTCTTCAATAATCATATAGCAACGAGGAATTAATCTTTGAATGTATTCACATGGCCATTTTTCTAAAGCTTCTGGCATAACTGTATGATTTGTATAAGCAAATGATTTGGTAACAATTTCAAATGCATCATCCCAACCATAGTTATAAACATCCATTAATAATCTCATCAATTCAGGAATAGCTAAAATTGGATGTGTATCGTTAAGTTGGAAAACATATTTATCAGCTAAATTATCTAAAGTCTTATATTTTCTTAAGTGTCCTCTAATAACAGATTGAAGACCAGCGGAAACAAAGAAATATTGTTGTCTTAATCTTAATAATTTACCATGTTCAGTTGTATCATCTGGATATAAACCGTGACTTAATTCTTGAAGTGTATCTAAATATTCATTAAATGATTGACCACTTTCCATATTTTCTTCACTTGGTTGAGCACTCCAAAGTCTTAAAGTGTTAGCAACACCATTATTGGCACCTAAAACATAAACATCATATGGACAAGCTTTTACAATTGTAGCGTTTACTGTTTTAATACCATATCCTCCAGTTGGTTTAAGATATGTTTCAGCATTTCCATAAAATCCAACATTACAGCTATGTTTTGGTTTTCTAATTTCCCAGACAAAGCCATTACTTAACCATTGATCTGGAAGTTCAACTTGATTTTCATTTAAGATTTTTTGTTTGAAAAATCCATATTCATATCTAATACAGTTACCATTTCCAGGAAGACCTAAAGAAGCAATTGAGTCAAGGAAACAAGCTGCAAGTCTACCTAAACCACCATTTCCTAAACCAGCATCATCTTCCATGTCTTCAAGTTCGCCAATATCGATATCAAGTTCAGCTAAACCTTCTTTACAAATATTAAAAATTCCAAGATTCATCATATTAGAAGTTAAAAGTCTTCCAATGAGGAATTCCATTGAGAAATAAACTAATTGTTTCTTTTCGTTGTTAAGAACATAATCTCTAGTATTTCTCCAGTTAGTACCGCTATAATCTCTAACAAGTTCACCTAAAATATCGTATTTTTCGTAAATATGGGCATCGCTTGGTGATTTGCCATATTTACTAGTAAGTCTTTCGACATACATTTTTTTAAATTCTTCTTTATTATTGAATAACATAACTATTTCTCCTATTAATTTTTAACGTATTTGAAGAAACAAGCACCAAAACCAGCTAATTTAATTGTTAATTTGTGAGGTTTATTGTATGGTCCAAACTCTGTAGAAGTAAGTTTTAAACCATTATAAGCATTGCTTCCTCCATAAACATCTTTATCAGAATTAAATATTTCTTCGTAAGTTCCACTTCTAGTTAATCCTATATCATAATATTCATAGTATTTTGGGGTCATATTGAATACACAAACGATATGAGAATCACCAACTCTTCTTTCAAAGGCAAATACACTATCATTTGAATTATCAACCATCAACCAATCGAAGTGAACTTGATTGTATTCTTCAACATGAAGAGCATCTTCATGAGCATAAATTAAGTTTAAATCTCTTATTAATCTTGTAATTGAATCATGTTTAGGGAAACGCTTTAATTCCCAAGGAAGAGATTTATTTTCATTCCATTCATCCCATGAAGCAAGTTCATTACCCATAAAAGATAACTTTTTACCAGGATGAGCAAATTGATAAGCATATAAATTTCTAACAAGAGCAAATTTTTGATCATAATCGCCCCACATCTTATTTAATATAGTACCTTTACCATGAACTACTTCATCATGGCTTAAAGGTAACATGAAGTTTTCACTAAAGAAATAAGCCATAGAGAATGTAATTTTATTATGATCATACTTCTTGTAAATTGGATCTAAACCATAATATTTTAAGGTATCATTCATCCAACCTAAGTCCCACTTATAATCAAATCCTAAACCGTTCCATTCAGTAGGTTTAGTAACTTTTGAAAAATCAGTAGAATCCTCGGCAATCATCATAACATCATTATGAGCTAAATGAATTTTACCATTTAATCTCTTAATAAATTCGGTAGCACCGACATTTTCACCATTATTTTTATTGCCTTCCCAATAAACAACATTACTAATAGCGTCACATCTAATACCATCAAAATGGAAATAGGTAATAAAATAATTCATAGCTGACATTAAGAAGCTTCTAACTGGATCTTTTCCTAAATCAAAATTTAAACTTCCCCATGAATTATACATATGAGTATCGCTATATTCATATAAACATGTTCCATCAAACTTAGCTAAAGCCCATGGGTCATTTGCAAAATGAACAGGAGCAAAATCTAATATAACTCCAATTCCTGCTTGATGCATCCTATCGATAAACGACATAAGTTGCATTGGATTTCCATAACGTGAGTCAACACTATAAAATCCTGTAGCTTGATATCCCCAACTACCATCAAAAGGATATTGGCAAATAGGCATAATTTCAACGTGGGTATATCCAAGTTCTTTTACGTAAGGAATTAAGTAATCTGCAATTTCTTCATAACTTAAGTTTCTTCCATCAACCTTTCCTTTCCAAGAACCTAAATGGATCTCATAAATACTTAAAGGACGATCAAAATTTCTGTTTCTAGTATCTAAGAAAGGTTTATCATGCCAAATAAATCCTTCAATATTAAATAATCTTGAACAAGTACCAGGACGATATTCACTATAAAAAGCGTAAGGATCTGCTTTATCTACATAACATCCATTAGCATTTTTAAAATGATATTTATAAAATTGGTAATTGTGTAAATTTTCAATAAAAATTTCATAAACTCCACAATCATCAACCTTTGTCATTTTGTGGATAGTAGGATTCCAATCATTAAATTCACCAATAACACTAACATCACTAGCCATAGGAGCGTAAAGTCTAAAAACTACACCACTAACCTCTACTTTTCCAAGCGCTTTTTTAGTTTTGGTTGAATCTTTCTTTAAAGGGACGTCAATTTCTCTTTCAACAATTCTTTTTTCGAAATGAGCACCAAAATATTTGTAAGCTTCAATAGTTTGACCCATTAAGAAATCGTATAATATACCAAATGCCATAAAATACCTCTTTAATTATTAATATTATACTAGAAAAATAAATATAAATTAATAAAAATAGTAATTTTACATTAATTTTTCAATAATTAAAAAATTGTTTTCATAAATATATAAAATAATGTCGATATTATCGATGAAATATTTTTCATTTATATTTACATTTAATGTAAATTAATTAGATATTTATGAAAATTTTTATATATAAATTCAAATGAAAAAAGGCACGTATGTGCCTATTTTGTTTCTTTTAATGCTTTAGCAATTTGATCAGGACAAGATGTAGTTTTAAAGCCACATTTTATATTCTCTAATTTAGAAATTATTTCATCAATATCCATATTGGTAATTAAAGATTTAATACCCTTTAAGTTTCCATTACATCCACCAATTATTTCAATATCAACTAACTTGTTGGTTTCAGTATCTATTTTATAATTGATTTGTCTGCTGCATGTGCCTTTACAATAATATGTATATTCTTTAATCATTATTTAATGATTTCTCCATATACATCTTTAAAAGCACAAGCTGCATTAGCTTCATCGGTATCAATATGCATTGCAAGAGCATATTTTGGACTAACTCTTACAACAGTATCACCAAAAATAGTTTCTCTATCATTGGTTTTAAGTAAAACTCTAACAATTTCACCATTTGTTACATTAAAATGCTTTGCATCTTCAGGTGTCATATGGATATGTCTTTTAGCAACTATTAATCCTTCTTCTAATTCTAATGTTTTACCATTTGTAGGATTAATAATTTTAATAGGAGCACTTCCTTTAATATCACCAGATTCTCTAATAGGAGCACTAACTCCTAATGTTCTAGCATCGGTTAAACTAACTTCAACTTGACAATGATCTCTTACTGGTCCAAGAACACTTACTCCACAAATAGTTTTCTTAGGTCCAATAATATCTAATTTTGTATTACTTGCAAATTGTCCAGGTTGACTTAACATCTTTTTAACTTCTAAAGTTTCAATTCCTAAAGTATTTAAAGCTTCTTGAGTTAAATGAATATGTCTAGCACTTGTTTCTACTAATATTTTATTTTCCATTGAATAAATTCCTCCAACGCTATTTATAATATCATATTAAATGGTAAACTTACAAAAAAACTCTTTATTTTTCCTAATATTTTTGGTAAAGTTATATCACTGCGAGAATGGCGGAACTGGTAGACGCGCACGTTTAAGGGGCGTGTGGGGAGACTCGTACGGGTTCGATTCCCGTTTCTCGCACCATATTGAAAGCATAGGTTTGAAACTAAGAAATAAAGGGTTCAAGCCTTTTTTTTGTTGGTTTATATATTTTTTTATTCCTCTTCGTTTTGTAATAAAATAAAGAAAAATATTTTCCAAAAAAATAATATTGTCTCAACTAATTTAGGTTAATGATCTTAAAATAAATCTGCTCTTACATATATTTTTAATTGTGTTTCTATTTGTAAATATCTAGGTACTTTAAAAACGCCAAACTGAAAATGTCTTATTAATCTTATTAATATCTTTTAGATAAAATTTGTTATCAATAAATTTACTATACAAAAACCCGATATTAAAAAAATAGAAAAAATATTATTTTTTAATACTAAAAATTATTTTTTTAAATTTTTATCTTTG
>JAEDIE010000004.1 GCA_016296775.1 Bacilli bacterium
CGCTTTAACTTAAATACTCGAAAAAACGGAATTAGACACAAAGATTTACTTGAGGTTCAGTTGATCGAGTTTTAAAATGATTGTATCGTTAAAAAAGAAGGCCTGCTAATGTTTACACAGACTTACGTGCGGACTCTTTTTTAAATCTAAAAATAAGTAATTTAATATTTTTAAAATATTAAAATAAATATTATAATAAAAGCACTATGTCAAAAGAACAAGCTGTAATTGAAATAAGAAATAGCGATATTAAGCTCCTAGTTGGGTATCTTAATGATAATGAAGGAAAGGTTACTGTTCTTTATAATGAAACAATACCTCTTCAAGAAGACATCATAGGGGCTTATATCTCTTCAAAAGAAAGTGTTGTTAAAGATTTATCTAAAATAGTTCATTTAAAAACAATTGATGGATTAAAAATAAACATTAACGAAGCAACTATTGTTTATCCTTCCTTTGGATTAAACGTATATTCTTCAACCAAAACTACTAATACAGTAGATCCTAATTCTACTATTTGCCAAATTGATATTGATAATGTTTTATCGCTTATCAAGAAAGAAAAATTACCTAATCCTAATGATAAATTAGTTGAGATTTTACCATTAAAATTTTATATAGATGGAGGAAGAACTTACGAGATGCCTCCAATTAATGAAGTTTCTTCATCGATACAATTAAGCGCTAATGTTTATGCTTTACCTAAAAATTTAACTTCTAGTTATGAAGATTGCATTTTGATGAATGGTATTAATTGTGTAAAAAAAGTTATTGCCCCAGTTGGTGTTAGTTTTTATTTAGACAAGTTAAAATATAGATATCAAAAGTATATTTTAGTAGATTTTAATACTAGAATTACTACCTGTTCATTAATTGGCTCTTCAAAAGTTTATGGAAGTTCTTATTTTGAATTTGGAATTAATCATTTAATTGATCAAATTATTGATGAATTCAAGATCAGTGAAGTTGAAGCTAAACATTTATTAGAATTATATGGTTTAGATTTAAGAGTAACTCAATATGATCCATACATAATCGAAACTTACATTGAAGGAGTAAATGTTAAAATTAAAAAAGAACAATTAAATACACTTATTATTAAGTTTTTAAATAAATGGATAGATAGTTTAAGAACTTGTATTTCTTCATTAAATGTTAACGCTTTAAATGTTGGTGTTATTTTACTTTATGGAGAAAGTATTAATTTTAAAGGATTTAAAGAATATATAATCAATAGTATAAACTTAAAGATTGAATTTATTGATACACATGTAGTTGGTTGTGAAGATTCTTCTTTCGTGAATTGTGTTGGTGCTTTATTTTATTCTTCATTTTATAAAGGTAGTTCAAACGATATAAATACTGTTAAAAAAGTTAATAAAGTGTCTCGTGATGAAGAATATAGTGAAATAAAGGATGAATTATAGGAGGTGTTAAAATGGATGATTTAGATAGCTTTGAACCTGTAGCAAGAATCATTGTAATTGGTGTTGGTGGAGCAGGAAATAATGCTGTTAATAGAATGATTGAAGATTCAATATCAAATGTTGAATTTTATGTTTTAAACACCGATAAACAAGCTTTATCTTTAAGCAAAGCAAAAAATAGAATAACTATTGGAAAAGATGTAACAAAAGGGTTAGGGGCTGGTGGAGAACCTTCTGTTGGAAGACAAGCAGCTGAAGCAAGTAAAGAAGAGATTAAAGAAATCATCAAAGGCGCTAATTTAGTTTTTGTTGCTGCTGGTATGGGTGGAGGTACTGGAACTGGTGCCGCTCCTGTTATTTGTAGAATTGCTAAAGAAGAAGGAGCTTTAGCTATTGCTATTGTTACAAGACCATTTAGTTTTGAAGGAAATAAAAAGATTCAATATTCTGTCGAAGGATTAAATGAATTAAAAGAAAATTGTGATGCTTTAATCGTTGTTAGTAATGATAAATTAATTACACATGCAGGTAAATTATCTTTAATGAATGCTTTTTCTGAAGCTGATGGAGTTTTATCTTTAAGTGTTAAAACTGTTACAGATTTAATCTTAATGCCAGCTATTATGAATAGTGACTATGCTGATGTTGAAAGATTATTAAAAGGTGAAGGAGTTGCATTTATTGGATTTGGAACTGGTAGAGGTCCTAAAAAGAGTGAAGATGCTGCTTTAAGTGCTTTAAATTGTGATTATATTGAACAATCAATCGTTGGAGCTACAAAAGGAATTTGTCATATTACTTGTGGTCCTGATGTAACTTTGTTTGAAGCTCAAGAATGTATTAACCATATAGTTCAAAGAAGTGGAAAACAAATGGATCTTAAATTTGGAATTTGTGTTAATGATCAATTGGAAGATAGTATTGCTGTTTCACTTTTAGCAAGTGGATATGGTAACGAAGTCAACTTTGAAGCTAAAAAGATTGAAGATATTGTACCTCAACATGAATCTTTATCTTTTGAAGAAGAAAATAAAAAGGATGATGACTTTGAAAATGACATCATCCCAGCTTTCTTAGAAGATAAATTTTAGTTAATTTTTTCTAAAATTAATGGTTCAGTAATTGTTAAGGAATTATCTTTAACTTCAATTACATTATTGCTTATTAAATCCTTATATTTACCATCGAGTAAGTAAGGATTTTTTATATTTAAAGCTCTTTTAGAGAAGTTAAATAAACCTAAAGTATATTTATCTAATGTTCTATAGTCATTTCTAATAGCTAAATACAAGCCTTTTTCTTCACTAATTGTACTCAAAGCTATATCTTGGTTTGTTTCATCTCTTTTAATAGAAATTAATTTTTTAACTAATTCAAACCAATCTTTATCAATGTGAGTATCCATTAAATCTTTATCAAATAAGGTAATATGTCTAGCTTGTTTCGTTTCTAAACCATTACAAACAAAACTACATCCATCTAAATAAAATTCATAAGCTAAAATGTTTCTTCTTAATTGTTTATTTTTTGTAAGTTCTGCAATTCTACAAGAATCATGGTTCTCATATCCTCTAATACGGAGCCCTCCTTCAGGAAGAGTTTGATATTCATTAGCTAAAATTGTCTTATATTTTTCAAAATAGAGTGGATCTTCTGTTTCAAAATATTTATTTAGGTAAGATCTTGAATTATATTCATATAATAAATCAAATCCATAGGATATAAATTCCCCATCACTTAATCCATTAAATCCTTTTCTTCTAGCTTCTAAATTAAAAGAATAGTCAATAGATTCGCATAGCATAATAATATGAGGATATTTATTTAAAAGTCTAGTTTTTACATTAAACCAAAATGTTTTAGGAATTAAACTTCCAACATCAAATCTAAATCCATCAATACCGAAAGTAATATACTTTTCAAGAGAATTAATTAAATAAGTTTGAAGTTGATCATTCGAATAATCTAAATCAAAAACATCACTCCAATCACCTAGTTTATTAGCAAAGTTCCCATCTTTATCTTTATAAAACCATTCAGGATGCTCATTTAATAGTTTTGAATCTCTTGAAGTGTGGTTATATACGATATCTAAAATAATTTTTATATTTAATGAATGAGCTTTATTAATCAATTTTCTAAAATCATTCCATGTTCCGTATTCTTCATTAATTTCATTATAATCTTTAATTGCATAAGGACTTCCTAAACTTCCTTTTCTACCTACTATTCCAATTGGGCAAATAGGCAAGAGTTGAATTATATTGCATCCTAAATCTTTAATATATTCTAATTTTTTAGTTAACCCTTTAAAATCACCTTCTTTTGTAAAGTTTCTTACAAATACTTGATATATACACGAATTTTTTAAATAAGTTTTCATAACAGTACTCCTTAGCTATAATATATTAAATTTTAAACTATATTTAAATATAAAAACCGATAAGAAAATAAAAATTGAAAAGCATTATATTAGTTTATATTATAAAGAAAAAAGAGAAGTTTATGAAAAAGCATAGTTTGTTGATTAGTACTGTATGTTTTCTTAGTCTTTTTAGTTGTACTAATAATGATGTAACAAATAGCTATAAGGAAATTGATGTTAATGAAGCGTTTACTATAAAAGAAAATATTTCTCATTTGTATGAAAATGAATTTGTATTTCCAGAAGATATTTGTTTATTTTTTAGTATGGAAGCATTAGAAACTGATGAAGATAATAACGAAGAAAGAATATCTGCAAATTATGAATTTCATAGTGTTTTATCTCAAAATTACTTTTTAAAAAAGGAATCTAGAAGTGGTGAAACAGGTTTATATAGTGAAGAATATGTTTATTATAAGGATGATGCAATAATTGTTGCTCATAATATACAATCTAGTAGTATTGCATATCAAAATTATATGGAACATAAATGTAGTGAAGAAGAGTTTTTACCATACTTAGAAGAAAAAGGATATAACATTAATTTAGCTCCTTATACAGTTAATGGAATGAGTACTGATTTTTTCGAGTTTATAGATTATATCTATAATAGTGAACATGGCATTATAGATGATGTTGAATTTAGTAACGATATAGATTCTTATGATTTAAAGTATAAAACAAAGGGTGAAGGAAGTTTAAGAATTGAAGGAAATTTAACTATAACTGATAGTACAACAAGTGAAAACATGAATGTGGAAGTTTTATATGAAATTGAAAACAATCTTCTACTTATCCACACTTATAAAACTTCTAAAAATAATGAAATTATAGAAAATTATAATTATCAGTTTGCATATGGAGATACTGATTGTATAAAATATCCTGACTTGTCTATATATACAAAAGTGGAGTAAGGTATACCCTATTTACTTGCTTTTATTTAACTTTTTTTGTATATTATTTAAGCACGCATTTCGTAGTAAAACGAATCTCCAACGTTTACCTCGAAATGGGGAAGAAATATTGAAAGGAGAAAAAAATGGCTTTAACAAAGGAAACAAAAAGTACAATCGTTACAAGTTTTGGCAAAGATGCTAAAGATACTGGTAGTGTTGAAGTTCAAGTCGCTTTATTAACAGAACGTATTAAAGCTTTAACTGCTCACTTAAAGAAAAACGATAAAGACTCAATTGCTAGACGTGGATTATTAATTCAAGTCGGTAAGAGAAAATCACTTCTTGCTTATTTAGAAAGAACTGATAGAGAAGCTTACGCAAGATTAATTGCTAAACTTGGTTTAAGAAAATAATAAATTTTATTAAACAATTGAAAGACCCTTATGGGTCTTTTATTATATATAAAAGTATGGATAAAGCATTTTACTCAACAAAAAAATATATTCCTTATTTAATAATTGGACCTCTATTCAAGGTAATAGAAGTAATTTTTGAATTATTTACTCCATTTTTAATGAAATATATTGTCGATGTTGGATATTCATATGCCTTTGAATATAACGATTATTCTAAAATTATTTATCCAGGCTTAATTATGATAGCTTTTGCTATATTTGGTTTTTGTTCTACTTTAGTTTGTCAAAAGTTGGCTTCAATTGCTTCTCAAGGAAGTGGAACTGAATTAAGAAATAAGATTTATAAAAAAATAATTAATTTAAGTAGTGTAGATATTGATCATTTTGGAAAAGGTAATCTAGTTAACATTCTTACTAATGATGTTAATAGAATTCAATCTGTTGTAGCAATGTTAATTAGGTTAGTTATTAGAGCTCCAATACTTGTTGTTGGTAGTGTTATTTGTGCCTTTTTAATTGATGTTTATGCTGGAATCATATTTGTTTCAATTGTTCCTATTGTTATGTTTATTTATTTCTTAATTTTAAAAATAAGTGGGAAACAATATAAAAAAGTTCAAATGCAAAACGATAAAATAGTTGAAAAAACTAATGATGATATTAATGGTATAAGAGCTATTAAATCTTTTAATAATGAAGAAAAAGAGATTATAGAATACGAAAATTTAACTAAATCTTTTTATAAAGAAAGTAAAAAAGCAATATTAACTAATGAATTAATTAACCCTTTAACTATATTTATTGTTAATGTTGCTATATTAGGAGTTATTTATTTATCTACCTTTACATTTAAAAATAGTTCAATTTCCTATGATAAAGGAGATGTTGTTGCTTTAATTTCATATTTAAATTCTATTCTTTTAGCATTAATTGCTTTATGTAATTTAATTTTAGTATTTACAAAAGGATTTTCTTCTAATGCTAGAATTAATGAGTTTTTAAACTATAAAGAAGTTATTGAAGATAATGGAAAAATAGTTAAAGAATCAATTAATGAAGGAGAAAATTTAATTAAGTTTAATGATGTTTCATTATCGTTTAATAATGAAAATAATGTGCTAAATCATATAGATTTTGAAATAAATAAGGGTGAAATAATTGGTTTAATTGGTGGGACTGGAAGTGGTAAATCTTTGTTAATTAAAGTATTAGAAAGATTCTATGAATTTAATGAAGGCGAAGTACTTTATAAAGGAATAAATATCAAAAATTATGATATTAAAGCTTTACGAGAAGATATTGGTTTTGTTAGTCAAAAGGCTCAATTTTTAAAAGGTACAATTAAATCTAATATGTTAATTGGTAAAAGTGATGCTACTGATAAAGAAATAATTGAAGCTTTAAAATTAGCAAAAGCTTATGATTTTGTAAAAGAATATGAAGATACAATTAATCATGAAGTATTAGAAGGTGGAAAGAATTTTAGTGGTGGTCAAAAACAAAGATTATCTATTGCTAGAGGTATTTTAAGTGCGAAAGAACTACTTATTTTAGATGATTCAACTAGTGCTTTAGATTATTTAACCGATAAAGAAGTAAGAAAAAATTTAAAGAAAAAGAAGATTACTACCATAATTATTTCTCAACGCTGTTCTTCAATTATGGATGCAACTAGAATTTATATTTTAGAACATGGAGAAGTTGTTGGTGTAGGAACACATAAACAATTATTAAAGAAAAATGAAGTATATCAAGAAATTTATGCTTCTCAAACAAGGAGCAAATAATATGAAATATACAAAAAGAATGAGGAAATACATATTTAAATACAAAGGAAGACTATTTTTTGGATTTCTTTTTGGTACTTTATTTTCGGCTTGTGATATTTTAATTCCTTTTATAATTGGTAATATTATAGATATATTTGAAGATACTTTATCTTTATCTTCTACACAAGGTATTGAATTAGGAATACAAAATATTATTACTCATATTCTTTATATTGCCGCTTTAGTTATTCTTCTTATTTTATTTAATTATTTGTTTGGAATAATAATATCTTTAACTGGAGAAAGAATTTGTAAAGATATTAAAAACGATTTATTTGAAAAAATTAATAGTATGCCTATTAAATCAATTGATTCTAAACAAAGGGGTGATTTAGTATCTAGAATCATTAATGATGTTGATTATGTAAATACTGCAATTAATGGAGCATTTAAACAATTCTATTCAGGATTAATAACAATTATATTCACTATTGTTTTTACGTTTATTTTAAACTGGATGCTTGCATTAATCGTATTAATTCTTACTCCAATTTCTTTCTTAGTTTCATATTATGTAGCAAAAGGATGCTTTAAATCATTTAAAGAACAATCTGCAATTCAAGGTAATATTGGAGCAAAAATATTAGAAGATTTGAATAATATTGAATTAATTAAATCAACTAATTATGAAAAAGAATCTATTAAAAAGTTTGAAAGTATAAATGCTAATTTATTTGTTGTAGGTAAAAAAGCCCAATTCTATTCAAGTTTAACTAATCCTTCAACAAGAATTATTAACAACATAATTTATGCTATTCTTTGTATTGTTGGAGTTGTTTTATGTGCTTTAGCTTATTATAAAGAAAACAATATGATTTTAGGTGCAACATGTACAATTGGTATTATTACATCTTTCCTTCAATATGCTAATAAATTTGCTAAACCATTTAATGAAATGAGCTCTTGTTTTGGAGAAATTGAACAAGGATTATCTTCATTTAAACGAATTAACGATATATTAAATGAAGAAGATGATATAGATATTGGAACTACTAAAATTACTACTAAAGTTAGAAATTTAACTTTTGATAAGGTTAATTTTAGTTATGAACAAAATAAACCTTTAATTCAAGATTTCTCATTTAATATTAATAAAGGTGATCATATTGCTTTAGTTGGTCCAACAGGATGTGGAAAAACAACAATGATTAATTTAATAATGAGATATTATGATCCAAATAATGGAAGTATTGAATTAAATGGAGTAGATACTCAAATTATTAAAAAGTCTTCATTAAGAAGTAAAATTGGATTAGTTTTACAAGATACTTGGATTTTTAAAGGTACTGTTTTTGAAAACATTAAGTATTCTAAACCAAATGCAACTAAAGAAGAGGTAATTGAGGCAAGTAAAAATGCCAATGCATATTCTTTTATTAGTAAACTTCCAAATGGATTTGACACCATAATTAGTGATGATTCAGGATTAAGTAATGGTCAAAAACAACTTATTAATATTGCTAGAGTTATGTTAAAGAATCCTGAAATTATGATCTTAGATGAAGCAACTAGCAATATCGATACTAGAAGTGAAAGAAAAATTATTAAAGCTTTTAATGAATTAACAAGAAATAAAACTAGTTTTATTATTGCTCATAGATTATCAACAATTGTTAATAGCGATAATATTATTGTAATGAAAGATGGACATATAATTGAGGTAGGAAAACACGAAGAATTATTAGCTAAAAAAGGATTCTATTACGAATTATTTAACGCTCAATTTGACAACTAAAATAAGTGGAAATTAACATGTTAAATCAATATAATAAAGCATATGGCATTAATTAACTTTTCAAATGTAACTAAATATTATGTCAATGATTTAATTTTAGATCATATTTCTTTCTCTATTAATAAAAATGAGAAAGTAGCTCTTATTGGGAATAATGGAGTAGGAAAAACTACTCTTTTTAAGCTTATATTAAAAGAAGAAGAACCAACTCTTCTTCCTAAAGAAGATAAGGCAGGTGAAATTTCAATTTTAGGCGGGATTTCAATAGGATATTTGAATCAAAACGCAATTGAAAACATTGAAAATACTGTTTTTCAAGAGCTATTAAGTGCCTTTAAAGAGACCTTAGAAATTGAAAAAGAGCTTCAAATTATGAGTGAAAAAATTAATGAGTATCATGATGAAGAAACATTAAATAAATACGATTTATTACTTAAAAAATATCAAGATAATAGGGGATATACATACTTAAATGAAATTGATGAGATGATTTATCGATTTGGTTTTGATAAAGAAATAAAAGAAAAACAAATTAAATTTTTAAGTGGTGGAGAAAGAATGAAAGTTGCTTTTATGAAAATTCTATTGTTTAAGTATGATCTTTTACTTCTTGATGAACCTACAAATCACCTTGATATTTCAACTATTGAATGGTTAGAAAATTTTTTAAAGTCTTATAACGGAACTATATTTTTCATTTCACATGATAGATATTTTTTAGAGTCTTTAGCTACAAGGGTTTTTGAATTAGAAAACCATAATATTGAAATATATAATATGGATTTTAATCATTATTTAGTAGATAAAGAAACAAGATATAACGCTTTAATTAAGCAAGCTAAAAAAGAAGAAAAAGAAATAGAAAAAATCAAAAGATTCATTGAGTTTTATAAACCTAAACCAAGATTTGTATCTAGAGCAAAAGATAGAGAACATAAATTAGCTAGAATTGAAGCTTCTAGAACTATACCTCCAAAAAAAGAAGATAAATCAATTAAGATGAAAATTAGTGGAGGTAATTTAAAAAACAAGCAACTATTAGAAATAAAAGATTTAGTTGTTGGATATAATTTACCATTAACAAAAGAAATTAGTTTTGATGTTTATGGCCAAGATAGAATTGCTGTTTTAGGTGATAATGGAATAGGAAAAACTACCTTAATTAAAACTATTTTAAATTTAATACCAAAAATTAGTGGAAGTATAAAAGAGTACCGTGCAATTCACTATGGATACATTAAGCAAAATGACTATGTTTTTGAAGCAAATCAATCTGCTTTGAGTTACCTTAGAGATAGATATCCTATTAAAACAGAACGTGAATTGCGTACTATTTTAGGTAGATTCCAATTTAAAGGTGAAGACGTATATAAAGATGTTTTAAAGATGTCTAATGGAGAAAAAATGCGTTTAATTCTTTGCTCTTTTTCTCTTTCTGGATATGAATTATTAATTCTTGATGAACCTACAAACCACCTAGATTTAATTACAAAAGAATGTCTTATTGAAAGCTTAAAAAACTATGAAGGAGCAATTATTTTTGTTTCTCATGATCGTTATTTTATTAATGAACTTGCTACACATTGTCTTTATTTAAGTAAGAAACATGTTGTGTTTGAAGAAGGTGATTACAATAGAATTTACAATGTAATTTCTAAGTTAAATGAAGAAATTAAGATGGTAAATATTAAGGAAATTGAAGAAAAAGATGTTGTTAGAAAAGAAAAATTATCTAACAACAAAATAAATGAATTGAAAGAAGAAATGTCAATTATAGAGGCTCGTATTGAAGAGATAGATAAGTCTTTAGAAGAAGATGATTTTGTAAGTTATAAAGTAATTGAAGAATTAACTGATGAAAAAGATGAACTTGAATATCGTTATTTAGAAATAGTTGATATTTTAGAAAGAGATAAAAAGTTATAAAATAATATTATTATGAGAGTAATTATTCAAAATGTAATAAGTGCTAGTGTCACAATTGATAACAAATTATATTCTTCAATTAATGAAGGTTATCTTCTTTTAGTTAGCTTTACAGAAGGAGATAATGAGGAAATCGCTATGAAATTGGCCACTAAAATCTTAAATTTAAGAATATTTAAAGATATAAATGGTAAAACTAATTTAAATTTAAGAAGCGTTAATGGAGAAATATTAAGTGTAAGTCAATTTACTCTTTATGCAGATTATAGACATGGAAATAGACCATCATTCACTAAGTGTTTATCTCCTGATAGAGCAAAAGAATTATATAAATTCTTTAATAAATATATAAGTGATCAAGGATATATAGTAAAATGTGGTGTTTTTGGTGCAGATATGAAAGTAAGTTTAGTAAATGATGGACCTTTTACTATGATTATTGATTCTAAGGAGTTATATGAGTAAGGTAATGTTAGGATTAAGCGGTGGAGTTGATAGTGCTGTTGCTGCTTATTTATTAAAAGAACAAGGATACGATGTCGTTTGTTGTTTTATGAGAAATTGGGATTCTATGGCAAATAATGATGTTTTAGGAAACCCAACAATTAACGATTCAATGTGTCCTCAAGAAAAAGATTATCAAGATGCAAAAAGAGTAGCAGAAGAGTTAAATCTTCCATTTTTAAGAATTGATTTTATCAAAGAATATTGGGACAACGTATTCACTTATTTTTTAGATGAATATAAAAAAGGAAGAACACCAAATCCAGATATTTTTTGCAATAAGTATATTAAATTCGGCCCCTTTTTAGATTTTGCAAAGAAAAATGGGTGCGATTATATTGCGATGGGGCATTATGCAAAAAAGGTAATTGATGAAAATGGAATAGCTCATTTATATAAAGCTAAAGATTTAAATAAGGATCAAACATATTTCTTAAGCCAAATTAGTGATGATCAATTAAAATCTTGTATTTTTCCTTTAGGAGATTTATTAAAAGAAGAAGTTAGAGATATTGCCAATAAATTAGATTTAGAAACTGTTAAAAATAAGAAAGATTCTACTGGGATTTGTTTTATTGGAGAAAGAAATTTCAAAGAATTTTTAGAAAACTACATTCCAAGTCAAAAAGGCAATATTGTTGAGGAAGGAACTAATAAAGTTTTAGGTACTCATGATGGAGTAATGTATTATACAATTGGCCAAAGAAAAGGTTTAGGAATTGGTGGAATTAAAGGAATAAAAAACGAAGGTGGATGGTTCGTAACAAGAAAAGACGTGAGAAATAATATACTTTTTGTAGCAAATGCTAAAGAGGATGATTATCTTTTGAGTGATTCTTGTCTAGTTAATAATTTAAATTTCTTTAACGAAAAGATTAAAGAAAACACACATATTTTTGTTAAATTTAGATATCGTCAACAAGATAATGGAGTCACATTAACTTATGAAAATGATGAAGCTAAATTAATTTTTGATACTCCTTATAAAGCTGTTACTCCTGGTCAAGCTGCTGTATTTTATGATGAAAAGGGTATGATGCTTGGAGGAGGTTTGATTGATAAAGTTTTCTATAAAGGAAAGGTTAAAAACTATTAATGGTTTATTTAGTTTATGGATCTTTAAAAACAAGAGTTAAAAAACAAGTATCGATTATTGTTGATTCTATTTTTAAAGATGAAGAAAGAAATGTAGTTGAACTAGATTTTTTAGAAAACGATGTTGAACAAATCATTGATGAATGTAATTCTTTTTCTTTAACAAGTTTTACTAAAGTTGTTATAGTTTATAACTCTTTCTTTTTAAGTAGTGAAAGAGGAAAAAAGAAAATAAGTGAAGAAGAAAAAGAAGCTTTATTAGACTACTTAAAAGAAGAAAATGAAGATACAAGTTTAATTTTTGTTTTGGATTCAAATAAAGTTAACTTAAAAAATGAAATTTATAAATATATTTTAGAAAACGGAAAAATTACAGAAATTAAAGACATTCAAAAAAATGAATGGCCTTTATTTGTTGAAACTTATTTTAAAAAGAAAAATATTAAGATTAGCAAGGATGCATTAAATGAATTTGTTTCTAGAATTAATTCTGATTATGATGCGTTTTTAAATGAGACTCAGAAGCTTCTTCTTTATAAAGATAACAACATTACTTTAGAAGATATTAAAACAATAGTAACAAAACCAATGGAAGAAAATAGTTTTGAACTTGTAAATAATTTGCTTTATGGAAATAAAAGTAAGGTGCTTTCAATTTATCAAGATTTTAAAGTTTTAAACATTCAAGTTGTTAGATTAATTAATCTTTTAACTACAAGTCTTTCATTTTTAGATAAGGTTTATTTATTGTTAGATGAAAATAATAGTGAACAGGATATTATTAGAATTTTAAATGCTAATCCTTTCCAAGTTAAAATTGCTATTAGAAACTTAAGAAATATTGAATATTCAAAAATTAAGAAAGCATTCAACGATTTATATAATTTAGATTATAAAATTAAGCATAGTGAAGTAGATCCAATTTATGCTTTTGAATTATTCTTAATTAATTTTTAAAAATTAAAAGAGCTTCTAATGAAGCTCGATTTTTTTAATATAAATGGAGGAAAAAACAAGTTATTTCTTTAAAGAATTAACAAGGTTTTGAAGATTTGATTTTTGTCTATCAGCTGTACCTTTCTTTTGGATACCTTTGCTGACACTTCTATCGATTACGCTAAAAGCAAGAACTAATTTTGTATTAGCTAAATCTAAATCTTTCTTTTCAACAGCAACACGAACAGCTTTCATAGCAGTTCTGACTTTTGATTTATAAGAAATATTTCTGACTCTTGATTTTTCGTTTGTAAGAATTCTCTTCTTTTGTTGTTTAATATTTGCCATTGTTATAATCTCCTATTATGCGTTCTTTTCTGATTTATTAAGTGTTTTGTAAGCTCTAGCACTCATTCTTACTTTATAAACTTTTCCATCAATTTCAACTTTATAGGTATGTAAATTGACATTCCATCTTCTACGTGTAGCTCTTAATGAGTGGCTTCTTTTGTTTCCGGTAAGTGGGCCTTTTCCTGTAATTTGACAAACTCTTGACATAACTTTTCCTCCTACAATGCTTATAAAATATATCACAACAGCGTTTTAAAATCAAAGTAAAACTTCAATATTGTGAAAAAGTTTCATTATAGAAAGAATTATACTATAAACTAAAGAAAAAATCTTTAATTTTTTATGTATACATAAAATACTATTTCTTTTTGATTTCAATGTAATCTTTTAAGTTATGACAGTTCTTTTTAAATATTTCTAATAATTCACCTTCTTTATCAAGAACAAGATATAAAGCTTTACCTTTGTTGTTATAAAAAAGCAAAGTTTTATGTTTTAAAGTATATTTTTCATCAATGAAAATAACATTATTGAATTCATAAGTAACACTAGAAAAGAATTGATAGTGGACTACACTCGTTTTATTAACTACATAATAATTCTTCTTCAAAAGAATAATTAAAAAAACAACAAAAGCAATTAACCAAGCAATAATGAGAATTACATCTTTTAAAATGTATTCATTTAGCTTTCCATCATCTTTATAAGCCCAAGCAAATCTAGATGAAAAAAGTCCATAAATAGCGAGCAAAACAATTAACATGACAGGTATATAAACTTTAATGACAGAAGATGTGCGTGGTTTAAGTCTTTTTTCGTTCATATAATTTAATATATATCTATTAAATTAAAAACTCAATTTATATCTTTAAAAAACACATGTTTTTAGATATAATTTTATATGTTTAAGGATTGTAAAAATGTTAAATTTATTCAATATATTACCAGATAATTTTTTTCAAATATTTAGTGGAAAAAATAGAGAAGTATATGCTCATAGTTTATTAACTTTATTTGATCTTTTTGAAAACGACGAGTCTTTAATTTCTAGAGCAGATTTTATTAAATCTTTAAAGGATAAAAACAAAGATTTAGATTCTTTTACTTTTGAAGATGAAGAATTTGAAGATGGAGAAGAAATTATTTTAGATAATTTATCTAGTAAAGCTAGTTTTATTTGTAAAAGACTTGAAGAAACTGGTTGGATTGATGTAGCAATTGACCCTGATACATTAGAAGAAACATTAGTTTTACCAACCTATTCAATTACAATTTTAAGAGCTTTAAAAGACGTTATTATCGAAGAAGAATCACCATATGTAAGTTTAGTACATTCAACATACTCCGAATTAAAACTTGAAGATGAAGAAAGAGATGAACTATTCTTCACAACATTAGAAAGAGCATACCAAACTACTAGAAAATTGAAGTTAGAATTAATGACAATTACTAACTCAATTAGAATTTATCAAAATAGATTAAGTAAAACTTTCCATACTAATAAAGTTTTACATGATTATTTTGATCTTTATAAATCAAAAGTTAGTGATAGATATTATCACCCACTTAAAACTTTTGATAGTGTCGCCAAATTTAAACGCCCAATTATTAAAATTTTAGAAAAATGGATTAATGATAAAGATGCTAGAGAAAAATTAGTATCTCAAGGAAGCATAATTCATCATGAAACCAACAAAGAAAAAGTTGAAAATGATGTTATTACGATGATTAATTACATTTGCGATACTTACGAAACAATCAATAATTTAATTAGTAACATCGATAAAGAAAACAATCTTTATACTAAGAGTAGTGCAAATAAGATTTTATATTTAAATAACACTGATAAAACTATTAAAGGTCACTTAGAAAATATCTTTAAGCATTATGGTCAAAGTTTAAATAGTGGCAGAAATCTTTCAAGAATTCTTTCTCAAATGCAAGATTGTTTATATTACTATGAACAAGGTTACCTTGATTCAAGAAGTGTTACTTTACCACTTTTAAGAAAATATAGAGAAGATGGAACTCCTTTAAGTATTGTTGATTTTGATGAAGCTAGCGATATTATCATGCAAAACTTTTTAAACGAAACATTAGATAACTATTCTGATGAAAGAGTTTATGAGTTTATGAATAGTGCTTTTAATGGAGAAAGTGAAGTTAGAAGTGAAGATATTCCATTATTAAATCACGATGCTTTTGTTTTATTGATTCTTGCTACAGTTAAGAAAGATGATCCAGATTGTTTCTATTACATCGAATACGTCGATTCTAATAAGATATTGAATCATGGATATATAATTCCTAACTTTATATTTCATAAAAAAGACGATTTAAATGTTTCAAAGGAGGATGAATGATGTTTAGTGAACAATTTGCTCAATTAAGTGGTTCTGATCAAACAAGATTTGCTGAAATTGTTAATAAAATTCTTTTAAAAGGATTTGTTGTTAGAGACATTTTTGATACAAGAGAAAAAATTATTAGAGTTAATCCTGATTTTAGATTTGTTGAAAGACAATATGATTTGATTAACGATTATTTAAAATTTTCAGGTTGGGTTTTAAATAAAGATTTAATTTTAGGTGTATTTTATTTAACCAATACCTTTGAAGATAACAGAATTAGACTTGATAGAGAAACTTCCTTAATTTTATTTACTTTAAGATTAATTTATGAAGATGAAAAAGAAGAAGGTGGAAGTTCTTCTACTCAATCAATTTATATGACTACTCCTTCATTAATTAAAATGATGGTAGATCATGGTATTACAATGCCAGGAAAACGTTTAACTGGTAGATTAATTGGAAGATCATTAAGATTTTTAGCTAATCACAATATTATTTCTAAAGTTAGTGGAAGTTATGATGAAGGAAATGTTTCGTTCTATATTCTTCCAAGTATTAAATATGCAATTGATAACGAAAAGATTGTTGCGATGAGTAACGCTCTTGATCAACTTAATAATCAAGAGGAAGAAAGTTTAATTAAATAGGAGGGCTTATGAAACTATTAACTAAAGTAAAAATTATAAATTGGCATTACTTTTGGGATGAAACTATCGAAGTTAAGCCTCTTGTTTTCTTAACTGGTGCTAATGCTAGTGGTAAATCAACCTTAATTGATGCTCTTCAAATTGTCCTTTTAGGCGATACAACTGGAAGATATTTTAATAAAGCTGCTATGGATAAATCAGCTCGTACTTTAAGAGGTTATCTTAGAGGTGAAATTGGTGATACTATCGATGGTGGATTTAAATATTTAAGAAATGGAAGATTTACTTCCTATATTGCTCTTGAGTTCCATAATGATGTTGATAATAGCGACTTTGTTATGGGTATTGTCTTTGATTCTTTTGAAGATGGAACTGAAGAACATAGATACTTCTGTTTAGATGATAAAATTCCAGAAAATGAATTCATTATGAATAGAATTCCAATGGAATATAAGACATTAAGCAAATATTTTAGTGAATTTTATAAAGAAAAATATAAATTCTTCGATTCGAATAGAAGTTATCAAGACTTCTTAAAGAAGAAATTTGGCGGATTAAAAGATAAGTATTTCTCACTTTTAAAGAAAGCAACGTCATTTAACCCAATCACTGATATTACAACCTTTATTACTGAATATGTTTGTGATCCTCAAGCTAATATTAATCTTGATGTTTTACAAGAAAATATTCTTGAATATAAACGTCTTGAAGAAGAAGCAAAAGCTATCGAATCAAGGGTAATGGATCTTGAAGAAATAGAAAAAACATATCAAGAATATTTAAAAAATAAAAAGAATTTAACAATTTCACAATACATTGTTGAAAGATGTGACCTTGAAAGAAGCAAAGAAAGATTAAAAGCTTATCAAGCTCAAATTGATAAAAATAAAGAACGTATTAATCAAATTGACCTTGAACTTGCTGATTTTAGTGAAAATCTTGCTACATTAAATAGAAAGAAAGTTGCTTTAATTCAAGATAAAGCATCAAATTCAACTCAAAAATTAACTGAAGAATTATATAGAACAAAACAAGAAACAGAAGCTGAAATTAAAAATGTCGAAGCTATTGAACAAAAACTTGTTTCCTCATTAAATATTGTTTTAACTTTATATATTAATGCTTCAAAAGGAATTATCGATAATTTAAGTGCTTTCGATGTTGAATCAGTTGAAGAAGATAAAGCTGAAGAAATTATCGCTCTTATCGAAGAAAGTAAGAAAACATATGCTTATGTAATTGATTTTAAATCTAAATATATTAAAGATTTAAATTTAATTTCTAAAGAATTATTAGAAGAACTTAAGAAAGTAATGGTAAGTTTCAAACAAAAAGTATCTTCTTTAGCTATCACTTTAGCTCGTACAATTTCAAATATTGATAAGAAAATTAGAGCTTTAAAAGATGAAGAACTTAACATGAAACAAGGCCAAAAACCTTATGCCAGTGTTCTTGTTAGAATTAAAAATGAATTAGAAAAAATGTTAGAAGAAAAATATGGAAAACATATTGAAGTTAATATTTTTGCTGATTTAATCGATATAAAAGATATGTCTTGGAGCAATGCTATTGAAGGTTATCTTTCAGGACAAAAATTCAATCTTTTTGTAGCTCCTAAATATTATATTGATGCTTATAACTTCCTCAAAAAGTTACTTAGTATGTATCAATTTTATGGAACTGCCTTAGTCGACCAAGAAAGAATTATTGAAAAAGATTATAAATGTGAATATAACTCACTTGCTGAAGAAATCGTTACTGATGATGAAGGAGCAAGAGCTTATTGTAACTTCTTAATTGGTAGATTATATAAAGCAAACAATGTTGTAGAAGCTAGAAATTATGGAAATGGTATTACTAAAGAATGTGATTTATATAGAAATTATGTTCTTACACGTATCAATCCTCGTTTATATCAAGAATCTTTCATTGGTAGAGCCTTAAATGATCGTTTCTTTATTGAAAAGAGTAATCAACTTAAAAATAATATCGCTAACGCTTCACTTTATAGAAAATTAAGTGAACTTATTACTGAAGCTAACAATCTTGAAGTTCTTTCAAGCGGTGATATCGAATCAATTTTAAAAGATATTAATAAACTTAACTCTATCGATGGATTAAAAGCTACCTTAAAATATGTTAATGATGAATTATCAACTCACGATACAACTTTACTTGAATCATTAGATAGAAGAATTAAAGATGTTGAAGAAGATATCGCTTCTATTGAAAAAGATAGAGAAACATCATTACTTGAAAAAGGACAATTAAATAACGAAATTCAAACTATTATTGATGAAAAGATCGCTAATGAAAAAGCAAATATTAAGACAATTGAAGATAATTTGAATTCAAAATATGATCCATTCTTAGTTAATGATGAAGCTCTTCCTATTTTAAATAAACAATTTGAAGAAAAGAAGACAATTCTTGAAATTTATCAATCATTCTCAGTTTCAAGTTCAAGACTTCTTTATACAGTTAACTCAATTTTCTCTCAACTTACACGTTTAAGAAGAGATTATGTAAGTAAATATCATCTTACATATCAAGTTGAAGCTTTAACTAATGAAGAATTTGAAAACGAATTAAGCGACTTTAAAGAAGTTAAATTACCTTCTTATAAAGAAAAGATTGAAGATTCATATCATAAAGCAACTCAACAATTTAAGGATGACTTTATCTTTAAACTTAGAGGAGCTATTGAAGATGCTCAAGATCAAATTGAAAATCTTAATGTTGCTTTAAAACAATCTTTATTTGGTAAAGATTTATATAGATTTACTGTTAAACCAAATCAACAATATCGTAGATTCTATGACATGTTGATGGACGACTTAATTCTTAATATTGAAAAAGATGAATCTGTATTTGTTGAAAAATATAAAGATACAATGAACGAATTATTCCAACAAATTGTTGATGATGGTAATTCCGATGCTAAGAAGAGTAATGAATTATTAGCTAATGTTGAAAAATTCACTGATTATCGTTCATATCTTGATTTCGATCTTATTGTTACTAATAAAGAAACAAATGAAGAACAAAGATTATCCAAGATGATTAAAAAGAAATCAGGAGGAGAAACTCAAACTCCATTCTACATTGCAATTCTTGCTTCATTCTCTCAACTATATCATGCTAACGAAGAAGGAAATATTGCCAATACTACAAGATTGATTATTTTTGATGAAGCTTTCTCAAAGATGGACCCAACAAGATTTAAAGAAGCTGTTAGACTTTTAAGAAAATTCAATCTTCAAGTTATATTAAGTGCCCCTAGTGATAAGGTCGGTAAGATCTCTGAATTAGTCGATGAGACTTTAGTTGTCTTACACGATAAAAATAGAAGTTTTGTAAAACTATTTGCTAAAGAATAAAGGAGAAAATTATGTCTAGGAAAGTGGTAGCAATGATTTTAGCAGGTGGAAAAGGAACTCGTCTTCAAGCATTAACGAAGAAAGTTGCTAAACCTGCCGTCTATTTTGGAGGAAAATATCGTATTATTGACTTCTGCCTTTCAAATGTTGCTAATAGTTCAATTGATTGTGTTGGCGTTTTAACCCAATATGAATCAGTTGTCTTAAATAGCTACGTTAGTAATGGTGAGATTTGGGGATTTGATGGAGTTAACAATAAATGTGTTGCTCTTCCACCTCGTCAAACTGAAGAAGGTGCTAACTGGTACGATGGAACTGCTGATGCTATCTATAAAAATATAGATTTCCTTGATGGAGAAGATCCTGAATATGTTCTCATTTTAAGCGGAGACCATATTTATAAAACAACATATAAAGAGATGTTAAATACTCATATTAAAGCTAAAGCTGATTGTACAATTTCAGTTTTAGAAGTTCCTTATGAAGAAGCTTCTCGTTTTGGTATTTTAGAAGTTGATAATGTCGATAATATCACTAAATTTGTTGAAAAACCTAAAGAACCAAAGAGCAATTTAGCTTCCATGGGTGTATATATTTTCACTTATAAATCATTAAGAAAAGCTTTAATTGAAGATCATAAAGATCCAAAGAGTGAACATGATTTTGGTAAAAATATTATCCCTTATTTATTAAAACAAAAGAAAAAATTGATCGCATATCGCTTTAAAGGATATTGGAAGGATGTTGGAACATTAAGTTCACTTCATGAAGCAAACATGGAGTTACTTCCTTCAAGAAGAACAAAAGATACAATTATATTTAATACTTTCCCACAGGTTTTTTCTCAAGATACAAAATCACATCCTCAATTTATTGGTAAAAATGCCACTGTTGAAGATTGTTTAATTAACCAAGGAGCTTTAATATTTGGCTCAGTTAAGGGAAGCGTTATTTCAAACGAAGTCACTATTGAAAGTGGAGCAGTCGTTGAAAATAGCGTCCTTATGCCTGGAGTTGTTGTTAAGAAAAATGCTGTTGTTAAAAATGCAATTATTGGTCCTAATACCTATATTAATGAAAATGAAATTGTTAATACTGGAGAGGAAATTATTCTTATCGATAAGGAAAGGGGATTACAATAATGTTACATAAAGTTTTAGCTTTAATTGATTTACATAATTCTAGTAATTTAGGTTTATTAACTGAAAATAGAATTGAAGCCGTTACAACATTTTTAGGAAGATACACTTTTATCGATTTCATGCTTTCTAATTGTACTAACTCTGAAATTGATAATATTGCTGTTTTGTGTAAAGAAAAATCAAGAAGTGTTGCAAAACATATTTCTAGAGATTCAATTTATTTAAAAAATAGTAAAACTGGATTCTTAAAAGTTTTAAATAGTGAAAATGGTATTTCTAACCCATTATTTAATACAGATGTTAATAATATTAAAGAAAATGATTATATTCTTTACGATAACGATTCTGAATTTGTTATTGTTGCTCCAGTTCATTTCATTTTAAATGTTGATTTTAATGAAATTATTGAAAAACATATTGAAAGCAATTGTTTATGTAGTGTTGTTTATAAAGTTAGCGATGATAGCGAGATGTTCTCTAACTGTGAAAAACTTACAATTGATGCTATTGGAAATGTTCAAAAATTTGAACAAATTACTAGAGAAGATAAAACTAAGTTTAATGTTAATTTAGGAATTTATGTATTTAATAGAGATTTCTTCAATAGATTAATTCAAGAAGGATATAAGATTAGTGAAATTTATACTATTGATGACTTAGTTAAATATCATGCTAAATATAAGATTAATGTTAATACTATTGAATTTAAAAAAGATGTATATTGCTTTAATTCACTTGATAAATATTTTAAATATTCGATGGAAATTTTAGATAATCCAACCGGATTCTTAAATTATGATGATGCTTTGATTTATACAACTACTCATAACTCCAGACCTGTCTTATATGGAAGTAAATCATATGTTCGTTCTTCATTAATTGCTAATGGATCAACTATTAACGGAACAGTTAAACACTCAATTTTAGCTCGTGATATCACCATTGAAGAAGGAGCAAGTGTTGAAAATTGTATATTATTTAGCCATACAGTTGTTAAAAGTGGTGTACATTTAAAAAATGTTGTTTGTAATAAGCGTGTAGTTTTTAAAAATCCTCAAAGTTTAGAAGGTTCATTAGAAACTCCACTATATATTAAAGAAGGGAGTATTATTTAATGAACATATTAATGGCAAGTAGTGAATCCTTACCATTTTCAAAAACGGGGGGTCTAGCTGATGTAATTTTCTCATTAAGCAAAGAATATGTAAAATTACATCACAATGTTTCGATTGTTTTACCAAAATATAAAACAAATAAAGTAATAAAAGGATTAAAGTTAACTAAGATTTTTCAGCTTGATGTTAAGATGAATTGGAGAACTATTCCTACAGCTGTTTATCATTGTTACTATTTAGGAATTGATTTTTATTTCATCGAAAATCAAAAGTACTTTGAAAGAGATAGTTTATATGGATTTTATGATGATGGAGAAAGATTTGCATATTTTACAAATGCAACAGTAAAATTAATTAGTTCTTTACCATATAAAATTGATGTAGTTCATATTCATGATCATCAGGTTGGTTTACTTCCTTGTGTTGTCAAAACTTTACATAGTGAAGAAGAAATCTTTAATGATATGAAGTTTGTTTTAACAATTCATAATCCTGAATTTAAAGGATATTTTAGTAAAGATTCTTTATTTGATTTATATAATCTTCCTATTAGTTTATTTGATGAAGGAAAAATTAGACTTGATGGACAAGTTTCTACTTTAAAAGCTGGAATTGTCTTTGCAGATAAAATTACAACTGTTTCACCTACACATGCTAAAGAGTTATTAACATATGAAGGTAGTAAAGGATTAAATTTTGATTTAAATTTAAGGAAAAATGACTTTGTTGGAATCTTAAATGGAATGGATAATGATTTCTTTAATCCTAAAAAAGATGAATATATCTTTAAAAACTATGGAATTAAAGATGTTTTTAATGGTAAGAAAGAAAATAAAATTGAATTTTGCAAAAAATATAATTTAGATCCAACATTGCCTTTATTTGTTGTTGTTTCTAGATTATCAAGTCAAAAAGGAATTGATTTACTTTATCCAATGATTGAATTTTTATCATATACTGGATCTAATGTAGCAATTGTTGGAAGTGGAGAAAAATCAATTGAAGATAGATTCTTAGAATTGAGTAGAGTTAATTCAAAACATATCTTTATATATATTGGATATAATGAAGAATTGGCTCATAAAGTATATGCAAGTAGCGATTTCTTGCTTATGCCTTCAAGTTTTGAACCATGTGGATTATCTCAAATGATAGCTCAAAAATATGGCTCACTTCCTGTTGTTAGAAGAACTGGTGGATTAGCTGATACTGTTGATTGTTTTGAAACTAGCGATGAAGAAAAGAAAGCTAAAGATATTACTAAAAATGGATTTGGTTTTTCTTCATATAGCATAAGTGAAGCAATTGTAACTGCTGCTAAAGCTATGAATATTTATAGTGGAAAGAAAGAAGTTTATAAGAAAATGGTTAAGAATGCTATGAAGCTTAATCATACACGGGATAATAGTGCAAAAAAATATATTGCATTGTATGAATCTATTCAAAAATAATTATATTTTTAATTTATAAATTAAATGATATAATTTTGTTGCGTTGAGAAGAACAAGTAGTTATTGTTTGAATCTTGTAGGGAGAAGAGAATAGTGAGACCTCTTTAGATAGAACAATAATGAATTCACCTTTGAGCAAAACGTTATACTGGCGTTAAGAGTAAAATTAAGTGCGAAAGAATTAGGATGGTACCGCGGGTTAATCTCGTTCCTTGTCTAATTCTTTTTTTATTATTAAGGAGTCAATTATGGAAGAATATCTTGTTGAATTTAAACAAATTGAAGAAGAAGCATTAAAAGATATTGAAAACGTTAAAACTTTAGAAGATGTTGATCAAAACTTTATTAAATATTTATCTAAAAAAGGAAAAGTATCTCTTTTAATGAATAAAATTAGAGAAGTTCAAGATAAAAAGAAATTTGGTGAAGCTTATAATGAATTAAGAAAAACTGTTGAAAATAAATTAAATGAATTAAAAGCTAAATTAGAAAAAGAAAAATTAGATGAAGAACTAAAAAAAGAAATTATCGATATAACTTTACCTGGTAATCATTTAGTTTCTACTAACGTTAATCCTTTTTATAAAATAATTGAAGAAATCGAAAATATCTTTGTTAATATGGGATATACTGTTGAAAGTGGACCAGAAGTAGTAAAAGATAAATATAATTTTGAATTAGTTAATATTCCTTTTGATCATCCAGCTCGTGATATGCAAGATTCTTTATTTATTGATGAAACAACCTTATTAAGAACTCATACTAGTGCTATTCAAGCTATGGTTATGGAAAAAAGTAATGGAAAACCTATTAAAATTATTTGTCCAGGAAAAGTTTATAGAAGAGATGATGATGATATGACTCATTCACATCAATTTGGTCAAATTGAAGGTTTAGTTATTGATAAAAATATTAAGTTAAGTGACTTAAAAGGAACATTAGAATTATTTGCTAAATCAATGTTTAGCAAAGATTCTAAGGTAAGATTTAGATCTTCGTTCTTCCCATTTACAGAACCAAGTGTTGAAGTTGATATTTCTTGTTTTAAATGTAAAGGTAAGGGATGCCCAACATGTAAAGGAACTGGATGGATTGAAATTTTAGGTGCGGGAATGGTACATCCAAATGTTTTAAAGTTGAACGGATATGATCCAGAAGTTTATAGTGGATTTGCTTTTGGTGTAGGTATTGAACGTGTTGCTATGCTTAGATATGGTATAGATGATATTAGAAGATTTTATAGCAACGATATTAAAGTTATTGATGAATTTAATAAGAAAGTTGAGGATTAATTTATGTTAGTTAGTCTTAATGAAATTAGTAAATATGTTGATTTAAATGGTTTAAGTAAAGAAGAAATTGCTTCTAGATTAACTTTTTCTGGTATAGAAGTTGAAGAAATTAAAACTTTAAGTTCAGCTACAAATTTAGTAGTTGGTAAAGTTATTAGCTGTGTTAATCATCCAAATAGCGACCATCTCCATGTATGTAAAGTTGATGTTAAAGATGAAATTTTAGATATCGTTTGTGGAGCTCCTAATTGTAAAGAAGGAATAAAAGTAATTGTTGCTAAAGTTGGTGCTAAATTACCAAATGGAGAAATTAAAGCTGGAGAAATTAGAGGCTGCAAGAGCAATGGTATGCTTTGTGCTCTTAATGAACTTGGCGTTGATCCTAAATATTTAAAAGAAGAACAAATTAAAGGTATTGAAATTTTAAGTGATGAATTTGAAGTTGGAGATACAGATATCTTACATAAGTTAGGATTGGATGATGCTATTTTAGACTTAAGTTTGCTCGCTAATAGAAGTGATTGTTACTCTTTATTTAATGTTAGTAGGGAATTAGGAGCATTATTTAATAGAAACGTTAACATTTTAGAAGCTAAAGATGATTCTACATATGTTGATAATGATTTTAAAGTAGGAAGTTTAACTCCAAATTGTAAAGAATTTAGCGTAAAAATTGTTAAAGGTATAGAGGTTAAAGATTCCCCATCTTGGCTTAAAAATTGTTTAAGAAGTGAAGGAATTAGATCAATTAATAATATAGTCGATTTAGGAAATTACATTATGTTATTAACTGGTCAACCAATTCATATGTATGACTATGATAAATTAACTAAAAAAGAGTTAATTGTTAGAGATGATATAAAAGAAAAATTTGTAGCTTTAGATGAAAAAGAATATCAAATTAATGAGTTAGATCTTTGTGTTACTAGTTCTTCAAAGACAATGTGTTTAGGCGGAATTATGGGTGGATTAGATAGTGAAGTTACATCTTCCACTAAAAATATTGTTATTGAAGTAGCAAATTTCAATCATGCAAGTATTAGAAAAACATCTTCAAGACTTGGTTTAATTAGTGATTCAAGCCAAAGATTTGTTAAAGGAATTAATAAAGATCAAGTTGATTATGTTTTAAATTTAACTACAAATTTATTAAAAACCCTATCAAATGTCGACTCAATTTCAAATATTATTAAATATGATGAGTTGAATCACGATATAAAAGTTATCTCTTGTAGTGTAGATTACATCAATAATAGATTAGGTACTAATTTTGAATTTAGTAAAGTTAAAGAAGTTTTAGAATTACTTTATTTTAAATTTATTGAAAGTGATGGAAACAATTTTAAAGTTGAAGTTCCTAATTTTAGAATTGATGTCGAAGGTAAAGCTGATTTAAGTGAAGAAATTTTTAGATATATTGGATTAGATACAATTCAACCAACACTTCCATTTATGGAAACAACAGTTGGAGGAAAATCTAAAGATGAACAAAAACAAGATGTTATTTGCTCATTCCTTTCAAATAATGGACTTTATAGAGTATTAACTTACACATTAGTTAATCAAAAAATGAGTGAATCATTTAAGATTTTAAATAAATCAGAAGGTTATGTAATTAAGAATCCATTAACTGAAGATCATAAATATGTTAGGACTAATCTTCTCCCTTCTTTAATTAATTGTGCTATTTATAATCTTAATCATCAAAACAATAATTTTGGAATCTATGAAATTTCTAACATGGATTCTATTAATAAAAATGAAATTCATTTAGGTATCGTTTTAGTTGGTAAAAAGTATAAACAAGACAAAATAGTTGGGGAATCATATAGTTATTTTGATGTTAAAGGTATTGTTGATACTATTTTAGATATGTTTAATATCTCTTCAACAAGAGTAAAATATACTCGTTTTGAAACTGATGAATTTCATCCAAATCGTAGTGCTTTAGTTTTATTAGATAATAAACCTCTTTGTGTAATGGGAGATATTTATCCAACAAAGAAAGAAACAAAAGAAGCGATGATTCTTTTAGAAATGAATTTAAGTTTATTATTTGCTACTAAATCTAAAAATATTAAATTTGAACCTATTTCAAATTATCCACAATCAAGTAGAGATTATGCTTTCTTAATTGATGATACAGTTAATTATATTGATATTAAAAATGAAGTTAAGAAATGTTCAAGTTTAATTAAAGAAGTAGGAGTATTTGATATTTATAAAGGCAAAAATATTCCAAGTAATCAAAAATCTATCGCTTTAACAGTTGTTTTTGAAAGTAATGATCATACTTTAAAAGAAAAAGAAATCGAAGAAGCTCATAATAAAATAGTGGAGACATTAAATAAGAAGTTTAATGTAAGTTTAAGATCATGAAAATTTATTTAAATACTATTAAAGATAAAGAAAGTTATGAATTAAATGATGTTGATATTTTAAATGAGTTAGTATCATATTTTCAAATAAAGAAGTTTAATACTATTGATGCTAAGTTTGTAATTACAAAAATGGATTCAATATTTGAATTTAATGTTGAGTTAGTTGCTAATATTGATGTTGTTTCTTCTTATACTTTAAAGGTTTTTCCTTATAATATGTCTATAAATGATACATTATTTTTTACAAATGAAAGTTCTTTTGAAAATGATGATGTAATTTATTTAGAAAATGATTATTTTGATGTAGAAAGCATCATCTATTCATTAATTGTTACATCTTTACCAATTAATATTCATCAAGAAAATGAAAAAATGGAATCTATTGATGGAGTAGATGTTTATTCAAGTGATGATGTAACTTACGATTCACCTTTTGATAAACTTAAAGATTTAGATTTAGATTGATATTCAAAAGAAGAATAAATATTCAATTTTTCAAAAAATACGTCTAGTAATAGACTTATTTTTTGTTTAGAGATATTTTCGCTATTTTTAACTACATTTACTATTCCATTTAATATATTTAAATATATTTGAAGAAAGTTAGCTAAATTAACATAGTATGATCCGACTTCTACAATGTTCGTATGATAAATTTTAGTAACATAATAAGAAAAATAATAATTAATTTCTTCTAGATTTTTCCTTAATTGTTCATCGCTTAAGCTTTTAATTTTATCTATATTAGAACTTAAAATATCTACAAAATAGCTAGTATTTTGGTTTAAGAACTTCTTAAAAGGAAGATGATTTGTTTTATCTAAATAATATTTAGAAAAAATATATATCGATATTTCATCTATAAATTCAAGATCATTTTCATAGTTCTTTTTGTAATTATAGTATGAAATCCCCTCTCTTTTTAAAAACGCAGTAATAGAAGGTCTAATAAATAAATTAGAACCTAAATAAGAGCAAAAGCTCTCATCAATTTGATTATGTGTCACAACTAAATTCCTCTTACATATATTTTAGAGGTGTCTAATATAGACATAATCAAAAATCAAATTTTTCTTATGATTTATCGTAATAATTCAAGATTTATTTATTGTCTAAATCTTTCTTTTCTTTTTTCTTTTTAATTAATTTCTTTATGAAATGATATGCTAATATACCAATAGTGATAAGAACAGCGGCAATAGTAAAACCTGAATAATCGATCCAAACATCTTTTACAAGTCCGCTTCTTCCTTCGACAAATATTTGTATTAATTCTGTAAGAGAAGCAATACTTAATCCTTGTAAGAAATTGATTGGAATAGAATAGAACCATTTTTCTTTATCAAATTGAAGCATAAAGAATAATGTTGAACAAATTCCTAATACAAAGAATGCTCCAAAATGACCTAACGATTTTCTAATTAATAATAAGAAATTTGATATGTTTTCCTCGTTAATTAAAGGTTTTTTATCTACTTGAATTTTAATAGTTAATTTAAATGGACCGTTTTTAGTCTCATTATTTGAAGGAGTAAAACTATCATTAACACTTAAATAAATTTCTGTTGATCCTTGTTGGATGGTTGTAATTGTTCCATCATTTCCTATTTCAAGAATTTTATCTTCCGTTTCTTTTTCATCTTCTTTAGAAGAATATGTTACCATTTTAAAAGTTGTATCTTCTGTAAAGTTAGGAGTAATTTTAATACTACTCGCTGTATAAATATGAAGAGTTCCGTCGTCATCTTTTTTGTTAATTTTTCCTCTAACAATTAAGTTATCTTCTTGTAATTTGATGATGTTATATACATTAACTTGAAATGTTTTTTCAACTAATGAAATTTTATCTTTAATTGTAATTAATGATTTACCAGCTTTTTTAAGAGTTAATTTATTATCTTCTCCTACACTTACAATTGTAGGGTTGGAAGAAGTGATAATAGTAGAAATTGCAGTAGGAGTTTCTTGATAATCATAATTTAATTCTAGATCAATTACTTCTGAAGTGAATCTTTGATAAATTTGTTGATGATTTTCATTAATATTAGTTGAAACTAATTGTTCATCATTTACTTTTAATGTGTAGTTTAAATCATCAATTGTTATATGAGAAGAAGTAATAGTGAATGTTTTAGTATAATCGATGTCATTTAACGCTACTAAATAAGAAGGTTTAATTTTAATAGTTAATTTTCCTTCTTTTAAAGGAGTTATATAAAGAACTGTTCTTGTATTAATGTTTTCATATTTAGTTTTAAAATTTGGTGAAGATGTAACTTCAAGTCCATAAATATATGGGAAAGTTAAAGTGTACGATTTAGATATTTTTGTTTCGATATTATAGTTATCTTCCATTAATTCTAAAGAATCATCTAGTGCGTTTGTATCTAATGAAATAGAAGGCTTATAAACTGGAGCAGTAACTCTAAAGGTAAACTCGTTATTATTGTAATAAGTAGTAAAGTTTGAATCGATGTGAACAAAGTAAAACTCGACAATACACTTATTTTTAAAAGTAAAATTATTTCCACTAATTGTTACATAATTAGTAAATTTTGATGAATCTATGTACATATTTTCACTAGGAGAAAATAATGAATTAATCTTAATTTGTTTATTTTTTGGAGCGATATTTGTATTTGTGCCTTCAATTGAAGAAATAGTGAAGTAGTTATCTAAGTTATATGTTTTATTAATAATCATATAATTATTACCATCATTTTCTTCGAATTCATTTAATGAGTTTTCATAATTAATTTTAGTAATTGAATATTGAATTGGTTCTGGTGGAAGAGGTTTTTCTTTAACTGTAACTGTAATACTTGAAGAAACTTCATTACCTTTAATATCTGTTAATTTCATAGTTAAAGTTGAAGTTCCAACCTTTAAAGCTTTGATTTTTCCTGCACTTGTTACACTAACAACAGAAGGATCGCTTGAAGTAAATGTTTTAGTGAAGTAAGAAGAATTATTAATATATGAATTATATGAATAGTTATATGGTGATATTTTATTAGTTTTTAATGTCCCAGTATAATCTACTGTTACAGAAGCTGTGTTGGTAAATGATCCTAAAGTTAAAGCAAATGAATTAATTTTAATAAATTCAACTTTAATTTGTTTTATTGCGCTAAATTCAGGATATTTAACACTTCTTATAATTACATTTGTTGTACCTTCTGCTTTACCTTCGATTCCTGAATTTGTACTATTAATCTTAGCTATTGATGTATCCTCGATAGAGTATTCAATATCTTTATAGGTTGGAATAGACGTTCCATTATTGTATTTTGGTAATAATTTACTATCTGAAAAAGAAAGAGTGGTTGCTAATGAGATTGAGGGAATTGAACTTGAAGAGAATTCAAGTTTTTCAAAAGGAACGAAAGTATTAGGATTATCAATAATTTTAACTTCAATTGATGTATTAATTGATGAATAAATTGTTATTTCTTCATAATCAGAGGAAGTTTTTGAAGGAATAATTATATTATCTGAAATAGAAAAATTATTTGAAGAATAAGAAAAATTATATGTTTTATATGTTGCATTTGTTGGTAAAAATTCAACATTAATTTTATATTGAGTATCAAGCCATAAATCATATTTGTTATCGCTATTTTTATTTAATTCAACAATATTTCCATCTTGTACATAACTTAAAGTTACATTAATTGATTCGACATTTACTGGTAAAACATTAACTCTAAAAGTGTCGGTTAAATCAGGATAATCTAAATTGGAAATAGAGAAATCAACTTCACCCTCTTTTATAAAGCGAATATACCCAGTATCTGAAATACAAGCAATAGATGTATCTGAAGAAACAAATTTTAAAGATTGGAAAGTGGCATTTTCAGGAGTAACGCTTGTTTCAAGTTGATAGGTATCCCCGACATAAGCTTTATCAATTTTATTATTAATAGAAACTGAGGTAGGTTCTATTGCAATGCTAGTATCTCCTCCAGCATCATTAATAATATCAGCAATTCCTCCTCCAACAGTATTAGATTGATTGGCACTTTTTACTCCATTCATTGAAGCTTCAACTATTAAAGTAGTTGCACAACCAATGTAAGCAACTAAACATAAATAAGTAAAAATTTTCTTAAATTTAACAGGATTGAATTTCTTCATAGAAATTACTAACATTTAAATTATGAAACATTTAAAGTAAAAAAGAAATAAATATTTAATTAAAATATTTATGAACATTATTTAAAATTTATATGTTTCTAACATACATTTTATAAAAATATATTGGAAATCATATGTTTTTTTAAAATTAATGTCAAAAATAGTTGCTAAATCATATAGTTTTTTATGATTAAAAATATTAAATTAGTATTTTGATTTATACTTATTTAAGAATGGTTAGAATTTATAGGTTAAATTTATTTTTAAATGAAATTAGTGAAGTTTTAAAAAAACATATGAAATCCCAGTTATTTTAGTATTTTTATTTTTTATTCGAAAAATTTAGTAAATTGTTATTTGTTAATTGTTTATAGTTTAGGTTAGTTTTTGGTTAAATGATCGTTACTAAAAATAATATTTTTACTTTTTCTTGACTGGAAAACTTATTATAGATAAAATTATTTGACTGTATTAGAATATTGATAGTTATGAGAAAGAAAGTTATTTTAATTTGCACTGAATGTCTATCAAGGAACTACACAGTTACCAAAAAAGTAGAAACTTCTAGTGAGCGTATTGAGCTTAGAAAGTATTGTCCTACTTGTAATAAGCACACAATACATAAAGAATCGAGGTAGTAAGATGAGCAAAAAGAATCCAATTAATTATTTTAAAGGTGTTGGTAGAGAAGCAAAGAGAGTTAGATGGCCAAAGAAAGACCAATTAATTCCATCAATTGTTGTTGTTTTAGCTATTGTTATTTTTGCTGCATTATTCCTTTCTTTAGAAGATTTAGCTGCTAATACTATCATCGAACAAATTAAAGAAGCATTTAAAAACTTATAGGAGGTTGTATTATGGAAGAAGAAAAATTAGCTGAAATACAATGGTATATCGTTACTACTTATAGTGGAAACGAAAATAAAGCCAAAGAAAATATTGAACGCAGAATCATTTCATATAATCTTGAAGACTATGTCAAAGATGTAATTGTTGCTGAACAAGAAGAACCAGATATCGATAAGAAGACAGGTTTACAAAAAACAAAGAAAGATAAAAAGACTGGAGAAGAAATTCCACAATTTAAAGTTAGAAATCTTTTCCCTGGTTATGTCTTTGTTAAAATGATTATGACCGATGATGCTTGGTATATGGTTAGAAATACACCACTTGTTACAGGTATTGCTGGTAGTGGCGGTGGTGGACAAAAACCATCTCCAGTTAGCTATAAAGAAATGGAAAGAGTTCTTAAAAGAATCGGAAAAGTTGAAGATTCAATGTATAGTAAATATCATGAAGGCGACCAAGTTAAGATTATTAACGGTACATTTGCTGGTATTGAAGGTACTATTGAAAAAATCGATCAACAAAACAATACTGTTCAAGTCAAAATACTTTTCTTTGGAAAAGTTACTATTCTTGACTTAGACTTTAGCGAAATTTTCAAAGACTAATTTATTTAAATTAGGAAATTAAAAAACTGCTTGATTGTGAGCAGTTTTTTTGTTAGACTATTTCACGCGTATATGTGCATACGCTCATACGTGGGAGAAGAGGCGAACTACTTCTAACCACAACTATTTAGAAAAGGAGATTTCAAAATGGCAAAAAAAGTCGCAAAAGTTGTCAAGATGGAATTACCTGGCGGCGAAGCTAAACCAGGTCCAAAACTTGCAAGTGCCGGTGTTGTCATGCCAAAGTTCTGTACAGAATTTAATGCAAAAACAGCCGACAGAAAAGGACAAGTAGTCCCAGTTATTATCACAGCTTACGAAGATAAAACCTTCAGCATGGATATTAAAACATCCCCAGTTACAGGTTTATTATTAAAAGCTGCTGGTATTGAAAAAGGTAGTGCTAACCAAAAGACTATCGTTGGAAAAGTCACAAAAGCACAAATTAAAGAAATTGCTGAATACAAATTACCAGATTTAAATACTGATGATATTGAACAAGCAATGAAAATTATCGAAGGAAGTGCCCGTAATATGGGTATTAAAGTCGTTGATTAATTGGAGGTAGGTTATGAAAAGATATGGTAAAAAATATCAAGCTGCTCTTAAATTAGTCGACAAGACAAAAGTTTATAGCATTGAAGAAGCTTGTAAATTAGTCAAACAAACATCAACAGTTAAATTTGATTCATCAGTTGATATTTCATTCAATTTAAATATCAATACAAAATTAGCTGATCAACAAATCAGAGGAACTGTTGTTCTTCCTGGCGGAACTGGTAAAGATGTTAGAGTATTAGTTTTAACTAATGCTAAACAAAAAGATGCTACTGAAGCTGGTGCAGATTTTGTTGGTGGTAAAGAATTACTTGAAAAAATCATTTCTGAAAAATGGTTTGATTTCGATGTTATCTGCGCTACTCCAGATATGATGGGTGAAATTGGTAAAGCCGGTAGAATTTTAGGTCCTAAAGGATTAATGCCAAACCCAAAAACTGGTACAGTCGGAATGGATGTTGCCAAAATGGTCAAAGAATTAAAAGCTGGTAAAGTTGAATACCGTGCTGATAGAGATGGCAATGTCAACTTAGCTGTTGGTAAAGTTTCATTTAGCGATGAAAAGTTAATTGAAAACGTTACAACAATTATTAGACAAATCTTAAAAGTAAGACCACAATCAGTCAAAGGTCAATACGTTAAGGTTTGTAAGATCCATACAACAATGGGTCCATCAATTAGTGTTGATTACAATATCTAATTGAACATTATTTAGTTTAGAAGGCAGAATATACCAAAGACAGTAACGGACGATTGGATAGTCTTAATCATGTTACCGAGGTTAGAATAGATCCTCAAATGTATATTTAGCCTCAAAATATATAGGAGGTAAATCGATGAACAAAGACGTTTTAAAACAAAAAGAGTCTATTGTTAAAGAAGTAAGCGATTTAATTTCTTCTAATGAAGCTACTGTTGTTTGCGAATATCGTGGATTGACAGTTAAGCAAATGAGCGATTTAAGAAAAATCTTAAAGAAAAACAATGCATCAGCACTTGTTTACAAAAACTCATTAGTTGCTAGAGCTACAGTAGAAAAACCTGAATTTGAAACTTATTTAGCAGGACCAAATTTATTCGTTTTTTGTAAAGATGCCACAAACGGAAGCTTAAAAGATTTAGCTAAATTTGCTAAAAAGAATGAAGCTTTAGTTTTGAAAGGCGGACTTGTTGATGGCGAAGTAAGAGATGAGAAATACATCAAAACACTTGCAAGCTTACCATCAAAAGAAGGAATGCTCTCTATGTTATTAAGTGTCTTACAAGCACCACTTAGAAACTTAGCTTACAGCATTAAAGAAGTTGCAGGTAAACAAAATTAATTTAATGGAGGATTAAAATTATGGCAAAAATTAATATTGAAGAATTTATCGCATCTCTTAAAGAGATGACCGTTGTTGAATTAAACGAATTAGTAAAAGCTATTGAAACCGAATTTGGTGTCACAGCTGCTGCTCCTGTTGCAGGTGCTGCTGCTCCAGCTGAAGAAGAAGAAGCTGCAAAAGGACCAAGCGAAGTTACATTAACTTTAAAATCATGCGGAATGAACAAAGTCAAAGTTATCAAGGCTGTCCAAGCTATCACAGGTTTAGGACTTATGGATGCCAAGAAACTTGTTGATGCTGCTCCAAGCCCAATTAAAGAACACATTTCACCAGTTGAAGCTGAAGAACACAAGAAAGCTCTTGTCGAAGCTGGCGCTGAAGTTGAAATTAAGTAATTAGGAAAAAATAATTACAACCTGCTCTTTATCTATTAAGGGCAGGTTTTTGCCTATTTTAGAAACATTATGAATCACTATTTTATTAACGATCCTGGCGACAAAAACGAGTATCGCGTTATATCATTTGTCTTTGATGATATTCCTATTTCGTTATTAACAGACCGCAATGTTTTCTCAAATAGAAGGTTAGATTTAGGCACTTTAGCACTTATAAAAGTGCTTTCAAAGGCTAACCTAGAAGGAAGTTTTCTTGATTTAGGTGCAGGCTATGGCCCCATCGGATTAACTTTAAAGATTGTTAATCCTAAATTAGATGTCACATTAAGTGATGTTAATGAAAGATGTATCAACCTTATTAATATTAATAAGGATAGATTAAATTTAGATGTTAAAGCTATAGTTTCGGATTCATTCTTAAATATAAAAGAAAATTTCAATACTATTAGTTTAAATTCTCCTATATCTTGTGGAAAAAGCGTATGCTTCAAACTTTATCAAGATGCAAAGGAACATTTAATTAGTGGTGGAAGTTTTTATTTAGTTATAAGAAAAGATAAAGGTGCATTATCTCATATAAAATATCTTTCTTCCTTATTTTCTGAAGTAAACGTTATATATAAGGAAAAAGGATATTATTGTATATTAGCTAAATAAAAATTCATAAAAGGAGAAAAAAGAGATGAAATCATACCAAGACTATCCAAAAATTAACAATGATCGTATTAATTTCTCTAAAATAAGTGGTAACTTAGACCTTCCATATTTAGTTGAAATACAAACCGAATCTTACAAAAACTTCTTAAAAAATGGCATTGAAGAAGTTTTAAAGGATGTATTCCCAATTGAAAATTATTCAAAAACTATTTCAATTGATTACGTAAGTCATCGTTTAGGTGAACCTGAACATGATTTTTATGAATGTAAAGAAAAAGATTTAACATATTCTATCCCATTCTTTGTTACTTTCAAATTAACAGATAGAAGTAGCTTAAATGAAACAATTATCGATAGTGAAATCTTTATGGGTGATATCCCATTAATGAGCGATTCTGGTACATTTGTTATCAATGGTAAAGAACGTGTTATTGTTAGCCAAATTATTAGATCACCAGGAGCATATCTTTCCAATGCACAAGATGCAAAATCTGGAAAGTTTGTATATAACGCTGATTTAATTCCATCTAGAGGAACATGGCTCGAATTTGAAAGCGATGTTAAAGATTTCCTTTGGGTTAGAATTGATAGACAAAGAAAAATGCCAGCTACAATCTTACTTAAGGCTTTAGGTTTAGATGCTTCATTAATTAATCAAACTTTTGGTAAGAGAGAATGCTTAACAAACACATTAATTAAAGATGAAAACATTAAAACATCAAGAGATGCTTTAATTGAAATCTTTAGAAAATTAAAACCAGGTGAACCAATTACCGATAACGGTGTCATTACTTATTTAATTCAAAAATTCTTTGATTCAAAGAGATATGACCTTGGTAAAGCTGGTAGATTTAAATACAACAACAAATTAGGAATTTACAATAGATTAGTTGATAGAGTTTTAGCTGAAAACTTAATTTCTATCGATGGAGATATTGTTTATGAAGCAGGTGTTAAATTAACAAAAGAAATGGTCGAGCAATTAGAAGATGATCAATTCTTCGAAAAAGGTGCTCATCAATACGACTTAACACCAAATTTAAATCAAAATTTATTAAAAGAAATGGCTAAAGTTAATAGCCAAAACGAAGAAGCAATTGAAAGATGCTACGTTAATATCGTTAAAGTTTATGGAAAAGACGATAATAACAAAGATGTTATCTCAACAGTTATTGGTACAGATTTAAATCAAGTAATTGCTAGAGTTACAATCAGCGATATGATTGCTATCTTCTCATATTTCTTAAATTTAATGGATCATTTCGGAAAGACCGATGATATCGATCATTTAAGTAATAGAAGAATTAGAAATGTAGGTGAATTATTACAAGAATATTTCAGAAATGGTCTTAATAAAGTTGCTAAAAACTGCGATAAGAGAATTTCTATTACCTCTAATCCAGATGGAAAAGAAATTTCAATTAGAAGCTTAATTAGCAATAAACCTCTTGCAAGTTCAATTAACGAATTCTTTGCTGGAAGCCAATTAAGTAACTTCATGGATCAAGTCAATCCACTTTCAGAACTTGCTAATAAGAGAAGAATTTCAGCTTTAGGTCCTCAAGGTATTACCCGTGATAGAGCTAGTATGGCCGTTCGTGACGTTCATTTTACTCACTATGGTCGTATTTGTCCAATCGAAACACCTGAAGGACAAAACATTGGTTTAATCAATAACCTTGCTACATACGCAAAAATTGATAGATATGGTTTCATTCAAGCTCCATATAGAAGAGTTGATAAAGAAACTGGTCAAATTTTAGATGAAGTTGATTATTTAACTGCTGCTGAAGAAAATGATCACGTCATCGCTCAAGCTACAAGAGATGATGTTGAAAACGGTTATCTTAAGGGCGAAAGAGTTGTTGCTCGTTTCAATGGTATGAACGTTCTTGCCGATAGAAAGATGGTCGATTATGTCGATGAATCTCCAATGCAAATTGTTTCTATCGCTGCAGCTTGTATTCCATTCCTTGAAAACGATGATAACACCCGTGCATTAATGGGTGCTAACATGCAACGTCAAGCTTTACCTTTATTAAAACCACATGCTCCATTTGTTGGAACAGGTATCGAACATCGTGTTGCTATCGATTCTGGTTTAGCTGTTGTTGCTAAAGAAGATGGTGTAGTTACATATGTTGATTCAACTGAAATTAGAGTTAGAGAAAGTCTTGGAGAAAAAGTTTATAAACTTCAAAAATATAAACCAAGTAACCAAGGTACATGTATAAATCAAAGAAGCATTGTCAAAAAAGGCGATGTAATTAAGAAGGGTCAATTAATTGCTGATGGTCCAAGTATGAACAACGGTGATTTAGCTCTTGGTCAAAATGTCGTTGTTGCCTTTATGACTTGGGATGGATACAACTATGAAGACGCTGTTATTATGAGCGATAGATTAGTTAAAGACGATGTTTACACCTCAATTCATATTGAAGCTTACGATGTTGAATGCCGTGATACTAAAAATGGTGAAGAAACCATTACAAGCGACATTCCAAATTGTAGAACTGAAGATAAAGCTCACCTTGATGAAAATGGTATTGTCATTCCAGGAAGCGATGTTAAAGAAGGTGACATCCTTGTTGGTAAGATTACTCCAAAAGGTACAAGCGAATTAAGTGCAGATGAAAAATTATTAGATGAAATTTTCGGATCTAAATCAAAAGAATGTAAAGATAGTTCATTAAGAATTCCTCATGGAGGTGCTGGAACTGTTCTTGGTGTTCATATATTTAGTAGAGAAAATAAAGATGAATTAGAACCAGGCGTCAATCAAAAAGTTAGAGTTTATGTTGCTCAAAAACGTAAGATTAGCGAAGGTGATAAGATGAGTGGAAGACATGGTAATAAAGGTGTTATTTCACGTATTGTTCCACAAGAAGATATGCCATTTATGGAAGATGGTACTCCAATAGATATTCTTCTTAACCCACAAGGTGTTCCATCTCGTATGAACATCGGACAAATTCTTGAAGTCCATTTAGGTATGGCTTGTAAGATTCTTGGTGGAATGAAGATTGCTACTCCAGTCTTCGATGGAATTTCAATGAATGAAATTGAAGAATTAATGAATGAAGCAAAGATTCCTAATGATGGAAAATATGCTCTTTACGATGGTAGAACCGGTGAAAGATTTGATAATCGTATCAATGTCGGTGTCATGTACATGATTAAACTTGTCCACATGGTTGATGATAAACTTCACGCACGTGCTACTGGTCCATATTCAACAGTCACACAACAACCTTTAGGTGGTAAAGCCCAAAACGGTGGTCAAAGATTTGGTGAAATGGAAGTCTGGGCTCTTGAAGCTTATGGTGCAGCTTACACCCTTCAAGAAATGATGACAATTAAGAGTGATGATAGAGCTGGAAGAAAGAGAACTTACGACGCTATTATCAACCGTAAAGATTTACCAAAACCATCTATTCCAGAAGCCTTCAAAGTTTTAACTAAAGAATTAATGGGTCTTGGTTTAGACGTTAAGTTGATGGATAAAGAAAATAAAGAGATTGATATGGATGCTATTGCACGTCAAGTACAAAAAGAAGAACATCTCAGCATGCAATCTATTTATGGGTCTAATCAACCTGCTCAAAGTGAAGAATCTTTATTTGTCGATGCTTCACTTGAAAAAGATATTTTAGATTAGTTTTTGGAGGTAAAGAAAATGTTTGATGTAAACGATTTAGCTAGTATAAAAGTTGGATTAGCCTCTCCAGAGAAAATTAGAGAATGGTCACACGGTGAAGTTTTAAACGCTGAAACCATTAACTATAGAAGCCAAAGACCAGAAGTTGATGGTTTGTTCTGTGAAAAGATTTTCGGTCCTAGCAAAGACTATGAATGTCATTGTGGAAAATATAAAAAGATTAGATATAATGGCGTTGTATGTGAAAAATGTGGCGTCGAAGTTATCTCAAAAGATGTTAGAAGAGAAAGAATGGGACATATTGAACTTGCTTCACCATGTTCCCATATCTGGTATTTAAAAGGTACTCCTTCACGTATTGGTTTAATTCTTGATATTAACCCAAAACAACTTGAAGAAATTGTCTATTTTAGTGCCCATATCTGTTTAAATCCAGGACAAAGTAAAGTTCTTGTCCGTACAGATAAAGAAAAAGATAGAGACAACAGAATTATTGATGATCAAAATGGTAAAGAGATTTTCATTTCAGTCGTTAACGAAACTCTTGAAAAAATTGCAAATGAATTACCAGAAGGTGTCAATAAAGAAGATGATAGCGAGTATGTCTATGGTGCAAAGTTACTTGAAAAATTAAAGAACAAAAATGAACCATTTGACTTCTTCAACGTTTCTGCTTTCATTAGCGAACATTTAGGTGCTGAATTTGGAAGTGGCGCTAGTGCTATCAAGAGTTTATTAAAAGCAGTTGATCTTGAAGCTGAATTTAATAAAGTTAAAGCTGAAATTTCAAATGCAAAAGGTCAAAAATTAATTAAAGCTACAAAGAGATTAGAAGTAATTGATGCTTTTAGAAAATCAGGAAACAGACCAGAATGGATGATTCTTGATGTTCTTCCAGTTATTCCTGCTGAATTAAGACCTATGTTAATTCTTGAAGGTGGAAGAATCGGATGTAGCGATATTAACGAATTATATAAGAAGATTATTACCCGTAATAATCGTTTAAAGAAGTTAATTGAACAAAACTCTCCTGAAGTTATTATTACTAACGAAAAGAGACTTCTTCAAGAAGCAGTTGACTCCTTAATTGATAATGGAAGACGTAATGGTAAACCTGTTACTGATCCAAAAGGTAGACCATATAAATCACTTAGTGGTTTATTAAAAGGTAAACAAGGAAGATTTAGACAAAACCTTCTTGGAAAACGTGTTGATTACTCAGGACGTAGCGTTATTGCTATCGGACCAAACTTAAAGATGTATCAATGTGGAATTCCTCGTGAAATGGCTATTAACTTACTTAGACCATTCATTATGGCTGTCTTACTTCAAGAAAAGAAATGTTTAATTGCTAGAGTTGCTGATCAAAAGGTTTCTCAAAGAGATGCTGATGTTTACGATGTAGTTGAAAGAATTATTTCAATGCACCCAGTCTTACTTAACCGTGCTCCAACTCTTCATAGATTAGGTATCCAAGCTTTCCAACCAGTTTTAGTTGAAGGAAGAGCTATTAGACTTCACCCACTTGTTTGTACTGGATTCAATGCAGACTTCGATGGTGACCAAATGGCTGTTCACGTTCCAATCTCTAAAGCTGCTCAAGAAGAAGCTGTTAACTTAATGCTTGCTAGTAACAATATTCTTGCTCCAAAAGATGGAAAACCAATTGTTACTCCAGGACAAGATATCTTAATTGGTAACTACTACTTAACAATGGAAGCTAGCCAAGAAGATTTTGAAAAACAAGCTCAAAAATTTGATGCAGTCAATGATACAAAAGAAGCTCAAAGATATAGAGATTTTGCTAAATTAGAAGGTAAAGTCTTTAAAGATATGGACGAAGTTGTCAAAGTTTATGAAGAAGGAATTATCCATCTTCACACACGTATTGCTCTTCGTGGAAGTTCAATGAAGAAAAAGACATTCAGTGAAGATATGATGAATGGCTATCTTATCACAACTGTTGGTAAGGTTATCTTCAACTTTGCTTTCCCATCAGATTTCCCATATATCAATAGCAATAGTAAAGCTAATTTAACAAAGAACCTTGATTGTTACTTCGTTAAGAAAGGTACTGATATTAAAGAATATATTAAGAATCAACCTCTTAATGCTCCAATTATTAAAGGAGATATTAAAGATATTATTAATGCTCTTTATCTTCAATATGGTACTGAAAAAACCAGTGCAATACTTGATAAGATTAAAGACCAAGGCTATAAATATTCAACAGTTAGCGGCTTAACAGTTGCTTTAAGTGATATTAAGATGGTTCCAGATAAAGATACAATCGTTAAGAAAGCAGAACTTACTAACGATGGTATGGAAGAATTATATGAACAAGGCTTCTTATCAGATGAAGAAAGACATAAGCAAGTTTGTGCCGTTTGGACAAAAGCAAGTGATGAAATGCAAAAAGAAGTTTTAAAACTTCTTGAAACAGACTTAAGAAACCCACTTTGTATCATGTGGAAGTCAGGCGCTAGAGGTAGTGCTTCTAACTTCGCACAACTTATGGGTATGAGAGGTCTTATGAAGTCTACAAGCGGTGAAACAATTGAAATTCCTGTTAAATCTTGTTTCCGTGAAGGTCTTAATGTTAGTGAATTCTTCACCGGTACACACGGTGCTAGAAAAGGTGGTGCTGATACAGCATTAAAGACTGCTGACTCAGGTTACTTAACAAGAAGACTTGTCGACGTTTCTCAAGACGTTATTATTAGAGAAATTGATTGTCATTCAGATCATGGAACAGTTGTTAAAGCAATTTACTATAAAGGTAAAGAACTTGTTTCATTAAAAGAAAGAATTACTGGAAGATATGCATGTCACAATGTTATCGATCCAATAACAAATAGAGTAATCGTTGCTGAAAATACATTAATTGACGAAGCAAAAGCTAAAGAAATCGTCAATGCCGGTATTGAAGAAGTTGAAATTAGATCATTATTTGGTTGTGAAACTAAAGATGGTGTCTGTCAACATTGTTATGGTATTAACCTTGCAAGTGGAACTCCTGTTGATATTGGTGAAGCTGTTGGTATTATGGCAGCTCAATCAATCGGTGAACCTGGTACCCAACTTACTATGAGAACCTTCCACTCAGGTGGTGTTGCTACAACAGACGATATTACTCAAGGTTTACCAAGAGTTCAAGAATTATTTGAAGCTAGAAACCCTAAAGGTAAAGCTGTTATTTCTACAATTAGTGGTGTTGTTGAATCCGTTACTGAAAAGAATGGTATTTCAACCATATTAGTTACAAATGATGTTGAACCTCAACCAATTAAATTCGAATCTAACTACGGAGCAAAAGTTAGAGTTAAGAAGGGTGATAAGATTACAAACGGTGATAAACTTACCGAAGGTGCTATTTCACCAAAAGAATTGCTCAGCTGTTCTTCAGTTAATAAAGTTGAAGAATATATTGTTAACGAAGTTCAATATGTTTATCGTGATCAAGGTATTGCTATTAGCGATAAGCATATCGAAGTTATCGTCCGTCAAATGTTAAGAAAGGTTCTTATCATTGATGGAGGTGATACAGATTTAATTCCAGGAAGCAGAATTTCAATTGTTGACTTTACAAAAGCCAATAATCAAGTCTTACTTGAAGGAAAACACCCAGCTGTTGCTAAACCATTAATTCTTGGTATTGCTAAAGCCGCTCTTGAAAGTGATTCCTTCTTATCTGCTGCATCATTCCAAGAAACTACAAGAGTTTTAACTGATGCTGCTATTAAAGGTAAGGTTGATACACTTCATGGTCTTAAAGAAAACGTCATCACTGGTAAGTTAATTCCAGCTGGAAGAGGCTTATTAGGAGTTGGTGAAAGAGATAGTAAAGTCGATGAATTTGATGTAACAGAAAGACTTAATAAAGTTAAGAAATGTTATATTGGTGTCCATGATATCGAAAATAAAGAAGAATCTATTGACGAAGATCTTAGACATTGGCAATCTCTTACAACTGAAAGAGATGATAAAGAAAAAACTGAGTTAGCTAAATACAAAAAGTCTCAACTTAGTGAAGAAGAAATTTACGAATAATATAAAAGGTGGAGAAAACTCCACCTTTTAATATGATTAAAAAAACTATATTAAATACTAAATATTTCACCTATTCAACTTATTATTATGATAAAATAACCTTATGGAAAAAGAACATTTAACTAGAGTAGAAAAGTATAGTGAGTATCGAAAAGAAATCGAACAATCTTTTGTTGATGAAGAAAAAGAAATTGTTGTTCAAGAGATAGTAAACAAAAAACAAGCGAGAAAACATACTGTATATGATGTATATCGTAGACAAAAAACTAAGAAAGTCGCTATATACATTACGATTTCTTGTATAGTTATGTTAGTTTTAGTTTCAATATTAATTTTATTTTGTTGTTTAAAGGAGCATTTATGAGTTGTATAAGCGTAGCTATTGATGGACCAAGTGCTAGTGGAAAATCTACCATCGCCAAATTATTAGCAAAAAAATTAGGCTATATCTATATTGATACAGGTGCTATGTATCGCGCTTATACTTTAGCTTGTTTAAAAAATAATATTGATTGTAAAGACGAAGAAAAATCTGAAGCTTTAATTGGAAAAATTACAATTGGTTTTAATTCATTGAATCACGTAACAATTGATGGAATTGATGTTGAAAGTGAAATTAGAAAAAATGATGTAGCTGATAATGTAAGCTACATTGCTAGTTATAAAAATATAAGATTATTTTTAGTTGCTTCTCAAAGAGAATTTGCTAAAAATAATAACATTATTATGGATGGAAGAGATATTGGAACTTATGTCTTACAAGATGCAACCATCAAGTTTTATCAAATTGCTGATGTAAATGAAAGAGCTAGAAGAAGATATAAAGAAAATATTGAAAAAGGTATTGTATGCACCTTTGAAGATTGTTTAACTAATTTAAATAAGAGAGATTATATTGATTCTCATCGTTCTTTTTGTCCGTTAAGAAAAGCTGAAGATAGTATTGAAATTAATACTACTAATTTAAATATTGAAGATGTATTAAATATGATGCTTTTATATATGAAAGAGAGAGGATTGCTCAATGAGTAATTACAATCTTTTAGCAATTGTAGGTTCTCCAAGTGTAGGAAAATCAACTATATTTAATAGAATTATTGGAGAAAAGAAGTCAATTATTGAATCCGAAAGAGGTGTCACTAGAGATAGAATCTATGGTGATGCTGAATGGCTCAATAGACATTTTAAATGTGTTGATACTGGTGGAATTGAAGTAGAAAATCGTCCTTTTCAAGAACAAATTCGAATTCAAGCTGAAATCGCTATTGAAGAAGCTAGTGTAATTCTTTTTGTAGTTGATGGTCAAATTGGTTTAACAGAAGATGATCAACTTGTCGCTTCTTTACTTTATAAATCTAATAAACCTGTTGTTTTAGCTGTAAATAAAATTGATAACAAAGAATCTTTAAATAATATTTATGAATTTTATTCTTTAGGTTTAGGTGAACCTATTCCTACAAGTGGAGTTCATGGTATTGGTATTGGAGATATTTTAGATAAAGTTATTGCTTCTTTTGAAGACATTGAAAAAGAAGCACCTTATGAAGGTATTTCTTTTTCCTTAATAGGAAGACCAAATGTAGGTAAATCATCTTTATATAATTGTTTATTAAATGAGAATAGATCAATTGTTTCTTCTATTGAAGGTACTACAAGAGATGCAATAGATACTCATATTAAAAGAAATGAGCAAGATTATTATATTATTGATACTGCTGGATTGAAAAAAAGAGGAAAAATATACGAAGCTATCGATAAATATGCTGCTTTAAGAAGTTTAAGAGCTATCGAAAAAAGTGATGTTGTTTTATTAGTTATTGATGCTAAAGAAGGTATTCAAGAGCAAGATAAACACGTTGTAGGTTATGCTATTGAAGAAAAGAAAGCTATTATTATTGTAGTTAATAAATATGATTTGATTATTAAAGATAATAATACAATGAATGAGTTTGTTAAAAAGATTAGAAAAGAGTTTAAATTCCTTGATTATGCTCCAATTGTTTTTACAAGTGCAGTTACTAAATTAAGAATTAATGAATTATTTAATAAAATTGATGAAGTATATGAATCATATACATATAAAATTCAAACTTCTACTTTAAATAAAATTATTGAAGAAGCTCAAGTTATGAACGAAACCCCATGTTTTAATGGTGGAAGATGTAAGATTTATTATGCTCAACAAGTTTCAACAAAACCTTTAACCATCGCTTTGTTTTGTAATGATCCTGAATATATGCATTTTTCTTATTTAAGATATATTGAAAATCAAATTAGAGATTCTTTCTGTTTGGTTGGTTCTCCTATTAATTTAGTTTTAAGGAAAAGAAAATGAGAATAGGAGTTATTGGAAGTGGTAGTTTTGCTTTAGCTTTAAGTAATATTTTATGTGAAAATAATCATGAAGTGTTAGTTTATTCAAGAAACGAGTCCACTAAAAATGAAATTAATAATTTTCATACTAATAAAGCTTATTTAAATGATTTAAAGTTTAATGAAAATATAAAATGTTCTATTTCATTAAAAGAAGTTATTGCATTTTCATCAACTATTTTAATTTGTATTCCTTCTTCATATATAAAAGGAATATTAATTGAAATGAATAAATATATAACTTCAAAAGTTGATATTATTAACGGAACTAAGGGTCTTGATTTTGAAGATAAGTTAACTATTCAACAAGTAATTAGGAAATATATTGATGGAAGCAAGATTAATTCAGTTACTTCATTGCTTGGTCCTGGATTTGCTAAAGAAATAATTACCCACAATTTAACACTTGTTTGTGCTTGTTCTTTAAGTTTAGAAGCTGCTAAAAAAGTACAAGTTTTATTTTCGAATCAATATTTTAGAGTTTATACTTCTTTAGATGTTATTGGATCAGAAATTTATTCTTCTTTAAAAAATGCTATTGCTATAGCAAGCGGAATTTGTTTAGGTTTAGGCTACAATGAAAACACTAAAGCTGCCTTAATTACTAGAGGTTTAAAAGAAATGAAAGAAGTTGGAAAGTTTTTCCATGCTAAAGAAGAAACTTTCTATGGATTAACAGGAATGGGAGATTTAATTCTTACTTGTAATAGTAAAAATAGTCGTAACTTTTCAAGTGGATACCAAATCGGATTAGAAGATAGTAGTGAAAATTTCTTAAAAAATAATACTCAAACTGTAGAAGGTTTAAATACTATTAAGTTAGTTAAATATTTAATAGATAAGTTTAATTTAAATTTACCTATATTGAATGCTTTATATCTCGTAATTTATGAAGGTTTGAAGCCATCAATTGCTATTAAGAACTTAATGTTAAGACCTCTTAAAGATGAAGATTAGTGTAGATTAAAATTTATTTTATGTTATCATTTAATTACGAATTTAATTAGGAGGTTGTTCTATGAATAAATTAGATTTAGTAAATGCAGTAAGTGAAGCTTGCTCTATTAGTAAGAAAGATGCTGATGCAGCTATTAGCGCATTTCTTTTAGAAGTTGGTAAATCATTAGAAAGAAAAGAGGAAGTTAAGCTTTCTGGTTTTGGTACGTTTTTAGTAAAAGATAGAAAAGGTAGAATTGGAACAATTCCTGGAACAAATACCAAGATTGAAATTCCTACAACAAAGACAGTTGCCTTCAAACCTAGCAAACAATTAAAAGAATTAGTTAAATAAGAAATAAATTCTCTAACTTAGGTTAGAGAATTTTCTTTATTAGTATGGATAAAATTTTTTCATCATTAGCAAAAATATTTTATAGTAATGGTTATTCTCTTTATATGATTGGATCTTCATCAAGAGATTATCTTTTAAATAATGAAATTAAAGATTATGATTTTGTAACTAATGCTACACCAAAACAAATATCTTTATTTTTAAAATTAGATTTAACTTTTGAAAAATATGGTGTTGTAAAATTAAAATATGAGGGAAAACATATAGATATTGCTACTTTAAGGAAAGAAGAAAGTTATTTAGATAATCGTCATCCTTCAAAAATTACTTTTGTAGATTATATTACTTTAGATTATGTTAGAAGAGATTTTACTATAAATTCTATATATATTGATAAGGATTATAAGATTATTGATCCTACTTTAAAAGGGGTTAGTGACTTAAATAACAAAGTGTTAAGATTTATTAAACCTATTGAAGTAAGTATAAACGAAGATCCTTTAAGAATTTTAAGAGCTTTTAGATTTAAAAGTGAGTACAATTTAAGTTTTGTTGATAATGATGAAGAAATTTTATTGAATAACATTCATTTATTAAATAAAATTAATAGACAAAAGATTTTAGAAGAAAGAAGTAAATATAAAAAAGCAGGAGGAAAAGACTATGATAAATTATTCGAATAATGCCTTAAATTTTTCATACCTTTTATTGGATTATTATAAAGAATTAAACATAAAAGAGAGTGAATTAGCTGTTATTTTAATGATTGATCATCTTTTAAGCCAAGACAACGAGTTTATTACTGTTGATGTTTTAGAGCTTAAAATGTCTTTAACAAAGAAAGAAATTGATGAAGCTATGACTAGTCTTTATCAAAAGAAATATATCGAATTTGTTTTAGGAAAGAAAGGTGCTGAAACTAGTATTAGACCTTTAATGAAGATTTTATATAAGAAATTTGAACAATCTATTTTTAGTGAAGATGAGTTAAAGAAAAATGAAGATAGTGTTAAGCTCAGAGAAGAAGTTTTTGCTTTGCTTGAAGAAATTTTTAATCGTTCACTTTCTCCAATTGAAATTTCTAGAGCAGATGAATGGATTAAAGCAGATGTTAGTAGAGATATAATTATTAACTCAATTAAAGATGCTAAGGTAAGAAACGAACTTTCTATCAATGCAATTGATAGAATAATCATTAAAAAACTCAGAAGTGAAAATAACTAAAAAAATGAAAAAGAGTGAGGAAATTATAGGGTTTTTTGAAAAATTATACCCAAATGCTAGGTGTGAATTAAACTATACTAGTGATTATGGATTTTTAATTGCTGTAATGTTAAGTGCTCAATGCACAGATCAAAAGGTTAATAAAGTTACACCTATTTTGTTTTCTAAATATAAAACTTTAAAAGAATTGGATGAAGCTAAAATAGAAGATATTGAAGAAATTATTAAACCTTTAGGTTTATATAAAAATAAAGCTCAAAATATAAAAGAAATAGCTCATAAATTATTGATTGATTTTAATGGAAAAGTTCCAAAAGAAAAGGACAAGTTAGTGACATTAAGCGGAGTAGGTAATAAAACTGCTAATGTAGTAAGAATTGAACTATTTAAAGAGAGTGAATTTCCTGTTGATACGCATGTAAAACGTGTTGCAAATAGACTTCAACTAACTTCTAGTGAAGATGTTAACGTTATTGAAAAAGATTTAAGAAACACGTTTGATGAAAAATATTATATTAAATTACATCATCAATTTATCTTTTTTGGACGTTATAAATGTAAAGCAATTAATCCTCTTTGTGAAGATTGTGAACTTAAAAAATGCTGTAAAAAATTTAATGAATAATCTTATCAATTTCTTTTAAATAATCGATAGAAAAATTCAAATTCAATATGATTTCGTGGTTCTTTTTTAAAAAATAATCTAAAGGAATAGAGCTTTTTGTTGGATTTAAATCTATATATTCCTTGATTTCTTGAATAAATAAAATATAAAATTTATCTAGTTTTGAAAAATAAAAAATAATAAAACCAATACCACCGAATTCATCCACTTTTAATAAATGTTTAAATTGGTATTCTTTAATATTTTTTAGAGGAAAAGAAGTTTTAGAAGTGCATTCTTTAGCTTCAAAATCTATATATTTTCCTTTATAAATTCCATTATAATCAGTGGTAGATTTTTCTTTAAAGAAGGCTTTTTCAATATATTTTTTATCATAAGAAAGCTTAACTATTTGAATTGGTGTAGGTTTTTTATAAATTAAAGCAATATTTCGATCTTTATAATATTCATTTGTATTATTTATTACTTCTTCTAAAAACATTCCTTTATTTTTATAGTTTATATTTTTATTTAATTTATCATTCTTTTGAAAAGGATAATTTATCATTTATAATTCTTCCTCAATAAACATATCAAAGTCTTCAATTGTAACTTTTCCATCTTTATATAGTTTAGATAATGTTTTAGCAATTGGAGCAGGTAATGATGTATACTTTTTAATTACTTTTGTATATTCTTCTTTTAATATTTTCTTATTTTTTAAAAATGCTTCATAAAGCATCATCAAGTTTAAAGAGTCTACTTCAGGATTATGAACATCCTTTAATGGAGTAACTTTAAATACTTTTAAAGCATCTAATAATGACAATGTTTCATTCTTATAGGATTTAACAAATATTTTTAAAATAGATGAGAAATCAATATAATTTTTGAAAATTTTATTTGTTAATTCGTTATCGTGAATATTGTTTATTTCGTTTGTTGAATGTAATAATCTAATATCAAAATTTCCATAACTTATAAATTTAATATCTTTAGAAATATTACCAATATATTTTTTAAATTTATTTAACGCTTCAACATAAGGAATACCGTTTTTAGCAATAAATTCATCAGTTAAGCCTGTAATATTAGTAACTATTGGACCGACATTATCATTAGCTTTTATATATACTTTAAAAGAATTGTATTTTTTCATAATTTGATTTTTTTCATCGATATCAACTTTAATTGCTCCAAGAGCAATAATCTCTTGGCTAAATTGAGTACCTTCAAAATCAAAAAATACAATTGTTCTAGATCCTTTTAAGGCATTGGTTAAAACTTTCATATAAATATTTTAATTATTTTTACTTAAATAGTATAGAAAAAAGAAAAAAAGAGCGTCTTGTATATTAGAATGATTAAAATTGTTAATTTAAAAAAGAGTTACTTTGTTAATAAGAAGGAAAATGTTGTATTGAATAATATTAGCCTTAATTTAAATGATGTTGGTTTAGTTTATATATTGGGTGCTTCTGGAAGTGGGAAATCTACTTTATTAAATATTTTAGAAGGAATTGATAATAAATTTGAAGGAGAGGTTTATATTGATTCAAAAAATATTAAAAAGATTAAGGGTAATAATAAAAGAAAGTTTTTTAAAAATAATGTAGGTATTATTTCTCAATCAAGTAATTTGTTTGAATATTTAACTGTTTATCAAAATCTTTTGTTAACTTGCTTAATAAAAGGAGTAAATAAAAGTGTAATTGATGAATATTTAATTAAATATAAATTAGATTATGTTAAAAACAATAAGGTATCTTTATTAAGTGGAGGAGAAAAACAAAGATTATCTTTAATAAGAGCAATAATTAATAAACCAAAAATAATTTTTTCTGATGAACCAACTGGAGCTTTAGATAAAGAAAATGCTTCTTTATTAATGGAAGAACTTTATGAAATATCCAAGTCGACATTAGTAATAGTGGTTACTCATTCCTTAAGTATTGTTAATACTTTTAAAGGTAGTGTTATAAAACTTTGTAATGGAAATATAAGTTTTAAAGAAAACTTAACTATAAACAACAACTATAAAATTATTAAAAAAGAAGAGAAAGAGGAAGATTATAGTAATTTATTTATTAAAGAAAGTTTTAAACGAAATAAAAGTAAAAATATAATAACAACTATCTCCTTATTTATAGGATTACTTTTAATATTTTTATGTTTTGGTTTAAATGAAGGGTTTAACTCAAATTTTGATAATTTATATTTAAATAATATAAATTCTAATGTTTTAAAGATTTATAAAAATGATTACGAAGATATAAATAATGGAAAACTAAATGTAGTTAAAAAGACTAGACCAAGTATTGATAATGTTAATACATTTTTATCTTCGTTTTCTAATTTAAATACATATTATAATTTAGATTTTTATATACAAAATAAAGAAATAAAAATAAATAATGTTGAATCTAAAGAATATAATCTAAAATTTTATTTTTTAGATTCAAATGAAAATAATCTTTATATAAACGATATTAATAAAGTTAATATAGAATCTCTTAGTATATCTATTAATAAATCATTTACTTTCTATGAACCAAACTTAAATATTAAAAGTGATGAGTTTTTCACTTTTGAATGCACCTATTATAAATTTAACATAATAAAAGAATTTAAGTATTTAAATGAACCTACGATTTATTTCCCGTATTTTTATTTCTTGAATTATTTAGAAAATACTTTAGCAAAAGGAATAAGTGAAAAAATATCGAAACCAGTAAGTTTTTTGGATTTAGTTTATTTATGTAGTGTAGACTCTGAAATTAGTTCTTACTCTTTATATTTTTCTATTGATAAAAAAGATATAAAAAGTATAAGAGTTCTAATGAATAAAATAAACGAATCAAACAAGCCTTTATATAAAATTGATAGTGAGTATTATTTTGTAGTTGATAGTTTTATTGCATTAATGCAAGCTTTAGTCTTAGGAATTAAAATGTTCATGATTGTTGTTGTTTTGTGCAATTTATTTTTGATTTGTTTTTTAACCTTTTCTAAGCTTAAAAAAGATAAAAAAGAGATAGCTATTTTAAGAATTTTAGGAAGTAATGAAGAATATATCAATAACATATATATTAATGAAGGTGTAATTATTTATATAATTTCTTTGAGTTTATCTTTATTATTTTACTTTCTTTTAAGAGGATTAATTAATAAAAAACTATATGATTTTTTTGTTATTTTTAATTTAATTGATATTTCAAATAATAACTTTTTATTAATTATTTCTCTATCTTTTGTCCTTATAATTTTAAGTTATATTTGCTTATTGTCATTTAGTAAGAAATTCAATATTAAAGAGGAATTAAAAGAAGAGTAATGATTAAGGTAGTTGAATTAAGTAAAAGTTTTTCAAATAGAAAATTATTTTCTTCATTTTCATATGAATTTAAAAATATTGGAATGTATTTCCTTTTGGGAGAATCGGGAAGTGGGAAATCGACGTTATTAAATATCTTAAGCGGTTTAGATCAAAATTATTTAGGAGCCGTATACTTTAAAAACAATAATATTAAAAACTTAAATATATTAGATTTAAGAAAGAATAATTTTAGTTTTATATTTCAATCATTCAATTTATTCGAAAACGATACTGTTTTTAATAATTTACTTTTAGTAATTAATAGTAAAAATAAAGAGGAAATCGAAAACAAAATTTATAAAGTATTAAAAGAATTAGATATTTTATCTTTAAAAGACATGTATGTAAAAAATCTTAGTGGAGGAGAAAAACAAAGAGTCTGTATAGCTAGAAGTTTATTAACAGATCCAGATGTTATTTTTGCCGATGAGCCAACTGGCTCTTTAGATAGTAATAATGCCATTAATATTTTTGAGATATTAAAAGAAATTTCTAAAACTAGATTAGTTATAGTAGTAAGCCATGATGAAGGAATTGCTACTAATTATGCTAACTATATATTAAAAATTGTTGACCATAAAGTTATAGAAATTAAGAAAGGAAAAATTAAAGATAAAGTAATATTAAAAAATAAAAATAATAAGGAAAAAAGTAGGATTTCATTAAGATTTATTTCTCAACATATTAAAAATAATATAAAGAGTAAAAGATTAAGATTTATAATAACAAACTTATTTTTTAGTTTTTCTTTATTAGTTTTAGGTCTATCTTTATTAATCAATTTTACTTTAAGAGATAATTTAGTATCTTCTTTTGATTCTTTAATGGGTAATGAATCTTTGGTTTTAAAAAGAAAAGATGACGATGTTGAACTTAAGGAATTTTATGGAGCAAGTAAAAGCGAAGTTGATGAAATAAGTAAAAAGTATAAAGAAGATATTGAATACGTTGGAGTTAATTATTTAGTAGATTTTGAAAATTTCTTTATAGATGAAAACGAATTATATAATGTTACTAAAACACCTATAAGTAAGATGGAAGGTTTTAATATAAGGCATTTTAATGAGTTTATTTTTGTTAATAATATAGAAGATTTAGAAATTGGCTTAAATCAATCTTTAAAAGATGATGAGATTATTTTAGGAATGAATTATCCATCAATGAAAGCTTTATGTTCTTCTTTATTTATTGAAAAAACATATGAAATACTCAATGAATTTTTAAAAACTAATAAAGTTTTAGTCTCTTTATATTTAAAAAATGAAAGTCGGAATTATTCAGATGAGCAAGTGTTTGTGCTAAAAGGAGTTACAAAAAGCGTAAGACCTGAAGTTTATCATACAAACCCACTTTTTAATGAAATTTTATTTGAAAATAATATGCGTTTTCCTTCCTCTTTAGAAATTAATAAAACTTTTGAACTACCACGGATTATGAAAAAAGTTTATTACATTTCTTTAAAAGATCATCAATCAATTTTTCTTGATAAAATCTTTTTAGATAAAGATTATGATAACTATCTTTTTGAAAATGATAGCATTACATATTCACCATTAAATTATACAAAAGAGTCTAGAAAACAATATGTTTTTTCAATTTTTGGTAAATTTTTTAATAGAAAAATACTAACTTATTTATCCAGTTATATTGATGTAAATAATTACTATTATTCAACTAATGGAGGATATATAAATTACGGTAATAGCTTATTTTCGGGTTTTTCTAACTCATTATTTATTGGAAAAGATAAGGATAAAGTTGAACAATTTGTCGATAATTATTTATCTTTAAGTGTAGAAAAAAGAAACAATGTAGTAATTGATGAGGATCTTGCATTTGGAGATTCTTTGTCTTTAAATGGTGATAATGTAAAGTTTACTTCCTTAAAAGAAAATCTTATTAAAGGTGAAAATCCAAAATTTTTAGATGAAATTGGAATTTCATCTTTTTTAGCAAATAAAATAAATTTAGATATTGGTGATGAAGCATACTTTGTTTTAGTAAATCCTGACTTTTATAAAAATGATAGGGAAAATCAATTTAAAACAATTAAACTTACAATTGGTGGAATTTACGAGAATAATTCCCCTCTTTTATATCATCTGCCTAACTTTTCTATAAAACTATTTAGGGATTTATTTAAGATTTCGTCTTTTAATTTGATTATTAATTCTATAGTTATTGAAAGTAGTAATAAGTATAAGGAAAGCTATATAAATAAACTAAATAATCTTTTAGACGAGTATGAATTCGTGAATATGCTTAGCTATGTTAAAGAAAGCATTTCCTCAACTTTAAACATTCTTGAATACATTCTTTTATTTATTAGTTTATTTGTTATGATCTTTGCTTTATTAATACTAATTACGATAAATTTTATTAATTTTGAAGAATCTAAGAAAGAAATAGCTACTTTTTTGATATTAGGTTATGACGAAAAAGAGGTAAATAAAGTGTATTTTTTACAAAATTTAAATTTAGTTTTTTCGTCAATGATAGAGTCAGTTTTTGGCACTATAATAATGTCACTTTTAACGTGTTACATCACCTCAAAACAATTAAATGTTGCCTTAATTTATTCATTTCCATTAATTCCAGTTGGCTTTATTATAATAATTACTTTTATCATTTTATTAGTTCTTTATCCTCTATTGTTAAAGTCAATCAAAAGGTTAGAGGTGGTGAAATCTATGCATAATTAGGCAATTTTTTATAAAAATTGATAAAATAAAAATGCTTTTAAAAAATAAAAAATCTAATATAATAGTAAAGACATAACGGAGGAACTTTAAATGGCAAAAAACGGAACAGTCAAGAATTTTAATAGCGTTAAAGGTTATGGCTTCATTACTGATGAAGAAAATAAGGATTATTTCTTCCATTTCTCATCTATTAATATGGAAGGCTATAAAACTATTAAACCTGGAACTAAAGTTACTTTCGAACCAACAGAAGGTGAAAAGGGTTTAAGAGCTGTTAATATTACCGAAGTTAAGTAAACACAAGGATGGTCATCAAAAAGATGGCCTTTCTTTTTTATTTAGCATAATTAAATGGGTTTTACCCATTTTTTTAATGCAAAAGTGATTAATATTATATATAATATTAAAGATTTTTTAGGAGGTAATTTAAAATGGGTTTAAAAGCTGGTATTGTTGGATTACCTAATGTTGGTAAATCTACATTATTTAACGCTATTACATCAAGTCATGCTGAAGCCGCTAATTATCCTTTTGCAACGATTTCTCCTAATGTTGGAAGTGTTTTAGTAAATGACGAAAGAGTTGATAATTTAGTAAAATTATTTAACCCAAGAAAAACTATATATACATCTTTTGAGTTTTTCGATATTGCTGGTTTAGTAAAAGGAGCTAGCAAAGGTGAAGGTTTAGGTAACCAATTCTTATCACATATTAGAGAAACAGATGCAATTATTGAAGTTGTAAGATGCTTTGAAAATTCTGATATTATTCATGTTGAAAATTCAGTTGATCCTATTAGAGATATTGAAATTATAAATCTTGAATTAGTAATGGCTGATTTAGATACAGTTGAAAATAGAATAAGTAAAATTGAAGGAAAGGCTAAGCTCTCAAAAGATAAAGATTCAATTTTAGAGTTAAACGCATTAAATAAAGCAAAAGCTTTGTTAGTAGAAGGAAAAGCTGTTAGAAGTTTAAAATTAACTGAGGAAGAAAAGAAAATTTTAAGCAATTTTTCTTTATTAACTTTAAAACCAATTATTTATGTAGCTAATGTAAGTGACACAGATTTAATGGATGTTGATAATTGTGCTAATTACTTAAAAGTTAAAGAGTATGCTGCTAACGAAAACAGTCAATGTATTCCAATTTGTTGTGAAATTGAAGCTGAATTAGTTAACTATTCTAAAGAAGAAAAAGAAGAATTTTTGTCTTCTATTGGAGCTAAAGAATCAGGTCTTGATAGATTGGTTAAAGCAAGTTATAAGTTATTAAATCTTTCAACATTTTTCACTGTTGGTGAAGATGAAGTTAGAGCTTGGACTTTCAAAAATGGTATGAGTGCTCCTGATTGTGCTGGTATTATTCATACAGACTTCAAAAAGGGATTTATTAGAGCTGAAGTTTATACTTATGATGATATCATGGTTTATAAAAATGAAGTGGCATTGAAAAATGCTGGAAAAATAAGAATTGAAGGAAAAGATTATATCGCTAAGGATGGAGATATATTCTTCTTTAGGTTTAATGTCTAATATGAGAATTGGATTTGGTAAAGACATACATATTTTAAAAGAAAACATTGACCTAATTATTGGTGGAGTTAAGATTCCTTCCTCATTAGGAAGTTATTCTTATAGTGATGGAGATGCTTTAACTCATGCTATTATTGATAGTTTATTAGGAGCATTAGCTTTAAAAGATATTGGGGAACATTTTAAAGATAGTGACATTAAAAATCACAATCGTTCTTCATTAGAAATGCTCAAAATAACTAAAGAGATGATAGATAAACAAAACTATAAAATTTCTAATATTGATACATATATTTGTTTAGAACAACCAAAATTGAAGGAGTATAAAAGTTTAATTCAACAAAAGTTAAGTGAAACTTTAAATATTGAACCTTCAAGAATCTCTATAAAAGCTGGAACAAATGAAGGGATTGGAGAAGTTGGAAATTCTAAAGCGATAGAATGTTATGCAATTTGCTTGTTGGAGGAGAAAAATGGATAAAAAAGTTAGAGTAAGATATGCCCCTTCACCAACTGGATATTTACATATTGGTGGAGCAAGAAGTGCACTTTTTAACTATTTATTTGCTAAAAAGTATGATGGTGATTTCGTTATCAGAATCGAAGATACTGATATTGAAAGAAATATTGAAGGTGCTGAAAAAAGCCAAATTGATGATCTTGAATGGTTAGGTATTGTTGCTGATGAATCTCCATACAAAATGAATCCAAAATATGCTCCATATCGTCAAATGGAGAAATTAGATTTGTATAGAAAGTATGCTCTTGAATTAGTAGAAAAGGGTTATGCTTATTATTGCTATTGTAATGAAGACGAATTAAGTGAAATGAAAGAAGAACAACTTTCTAATGGTGTCAAATCATTTAAATATGATAGAAGATGTTTAAATTTAACCGAAGAAGAAATTGAAAATTATAAAAAAGAAGGTAGAAAACCTTGTATTAGATTAAAAATGGAAAGTGGAGTCACTTTTAAGTTTAATGATCTAGTTAGAGGTGAAGTAAGTTTTAAAAGTGATGATATTGGTGACTTTGTCATCATGAAGTCAAATGGTATACCAACTTATAATTTTGCAGTTGTAATTGATGATCATATGATGGAAATTACTCATTGTTTAAGAGGCGAAGAACATTTAAGTAATACACCAAAACAACTTCAAATTTATAAATATTTCAATTGGGAACCACCTCAATTTGGACATATGACCATTATTATCAATCCTAATGGAAAGAAATTAAGTAAGAGAGATCATAATATTTTACAATTTATGTCTCAGTATAAAGAATTAGGTTATCTTCCAGAAGCTATATTTAATTTTCTATTCTTACTTGGTTGGACCAGTGAAGATAATAAAGAAATCTTTAATAAAGAGGAAGCAATTAAAGCTTTTGATCCTTCTAGATTGTCTTCATCTCCTTCAATGTTTGATAATAAGAGACTTGAATATATGAATTCATACTACATTAAAAATTTAAGTGATGAATCATATAAAGAAAAGGTATATCCATTCATTAAAGAATTTGAATCAGCTAGTTTAACTAAAGATAAATTATTAGAAATTTCATTATATTTTAAAAATGAAATTACAAAATTATATGATGTTAAACAAATGCTTAATGATTTATTAAATCCTACATTTGAATTTGATGATGAAGCAAAACAAATGTTAAGCAAAGAAAGTTCTTCTATTGTTTCTTCATTATTTAAAGAAAAATTATCAAAGTTAGAAGTAATTGATGAGATTTCAATAAAGGCGTTATTTAAAGAAATACTAAAAGAAACTAATATTAAAGGCAAAGATTTATATATGCCAATAAGATTAAAAATTACTGGTAAAAATCATGGTTTAGAAATGTATCATATTGTCGAAATATTAGGTAAAGACCTTGTATTATCTAGATTATAGTAAATATTTATTTTTTAAAGTATAATATAAAATTGATAAAGGAGTGATTTATGGAAAATTATAAAAATGAATCAATGGTAGATGTTGCTTATTCTGTCTTAAAAGAAATGGATGACAAAATTTCTTTTAGTGAATTATATAGCAAAGTCGCAGAATTAATCGGATTAAGTGATGAAGAAAAGGCAAATAGAATTTCAAAATTTTATACAAATCTTTCTTTAGATGGAAGATTTAACGCCCTTAAAAATAGCGAATGGAATCTTAAAGAACGTTGCGCTTATGATGCAAAAGATGATTTCAATCTCTTCTATGATGATATGGAAAAAGAAGAAAAAGCTAATAAAGAAAAAGAAGATGTTGAAGAAGAAAATGAAGCTAACGGAACTAGTGAAGATAGTGAAATTGATGAAGGTGAAGAAGCTTCAGCTGATTTAGATTAAGTTTTAATTTATATATAAGGAGAATAATAAAGTATGAAATCAAGACTTGTAAGTATGTGCGATATGTTAAAGAAAGCACATGAAGGCCATTATGCTGTTGGACAATTCAACATTAACAACCTTGAATGGGTAAGTGCTATTCTCGATGAATGTCAAGAATTACAAGCACCAGTTATTTTAGGCGTCAGTGAAGGTGCTATGAAATACATGGGTGGATGTGCCACAATTGTTGGAATGGTTAATGGTTATATTGAAGATAAAAACATTACTGTCCCAGTTGCTTTACATGTTGATCATGGATCATCATTTGAAGTTTGTAAGAAAGCAATCGATGCAGGATTTACCAGTGTTATGATCGATGCTAGCCACCATTCATTAGAAGAAAATATTTCAATTACTAAATCAGTAGTTGATTATGCTCATGCACATGGCGCAAGTGTTGAAGCTGAACTTGGACATGTCGGTGGACAAGAAGATAACGTAAAGAGTAATGGAATTCTTTATGCTGATAAAGATGAATGTAAAAGAATGGTCGTTGAATCAGGAATCGATGCTCTTGCTCCTGCTCTTGGTTCAGTCCATGGTCCATATCACGGAGAACCAAAACTTGGATTTGTTGAAATGCAAGAAATTAACGAATTATGTGGACTTCCACTTGTTCTTCATGGAGGAAGCGGAATCCCAGATTACCAATTAAAGATGGCCATCGAAAGAGGTACTTGCAAGATTAATGTTAATACCGAATGTCAACAAGGCTTTGCTAAAATTGTAAGAGAAATTTGTTCTACTACCGATGAAGCAAAAGTATACGATCCAAGAAAGATCGTTGGCCCTGCAAAACAAGGTATTAAAGACGTTGTAAAAGCTAAATGCGAAGTATTTGGCTGTATCAATAAAGCTTAATGAAAGGGACTCAATCTT
>JAEDIE010000028.1 GCA_016296775.1 Bacilli bacterium
TAATGTTCATTATGTTTTTAAATAGTGTTTTAACTTCTTTTTTTAACATATTAAAACCTCTTAGCATTAATTAAATAAGAGTTAATATCATATTTAAATTTAGTAATATTAAATGTCTCATATTTTAATATATTGACTTGACCTTCTTTAGTACCTTTTTTAACATTTTTAATTTGAGCAAATAAAACTTCTCCAACAACATTAGAAGATAAATACAAAGCTAATTCAGAAGCAAATTCCTTAATTTCGTTATTAAAATTTGAAGAAAAAATAACTACATGTGGACCATGATCTTTAAAAATATGCAGGAAATAATAGTCTTTTTTAGCTTCTTTAAATGTTAAGTAGTCATTTTGAGAAGAGTTTTTACCAAATCCAATTTTGACATTATTGAATATAACGTAATAAGGTTTAAAGGAAGGAATATCTTTTTTCTTAACTGTTTTCTTATTTTTAATATAACCTAGTTTATCAAGTTCAATAAAAGTTTCGATATAATCTTCCTCTTTAAAAAACTGTAAAGAAGAAAGCAAAGATTCTAAATATGATTTTTCATTTAATGAATTAATAATGTATTCATCACTAATTTTTATGGTTTGTTTAGCTTTTTTATATGTTTTATAACACTTTTGAATAAATTGATCTAATGGTAAAAATGTTGAATTAACATATGTTTTCCCATCTATTTTATATTCATTAATATATTTATTTTCTTCATAATTTGTCAATAAATAATCGCCTACATATCTATACTCTAAATTAGAAACGGCTTCTTCTTTATCTTTACTAACTTTTTCTATTTTATTAGATAAAGATTTAATTTTAGACTTTAAACTTTTCTTTAATACACTATACTTGTTATCTAAATATTTAGTTTCAATACTAGCAATATAACTTAAAATAAAATTGTCTACTTTGGATTCATAAATTTCCTTTTTGATTCTTTCATTTGTTGGTAGTAAGTACTTTGTTTGAGGCATAATTGGTCTTTTTGTCTCAAATCCTTTTAAATGAATTGCATCCAAAATAATATCGTTATTAGTTAAAATGATATTAGTATTGTTTTTAAATAATTCAACATATAATTTGTAGTTAAATTTATCATAAGTATCTGTTGTTTTTAAAAATGAAAAACAAACAATATTATCATCGTTTATCAATTCAATACTTAATAATTTAGCATTTAATAATTTAGGTTTGATTCTAAAAAAGAAACTATTTTGATTATTAAAAAGATATTTTTCTTTTGTTAATTCAACAAAAGGTTTAACTTGATTTAATGAAATAATAATAGATCCTAAACTAGATTTGGAAAAAGAAAATTGAAAATCACAATTTGTCAATATATGAATGTGATTTAAATAAGTATTCTTAAATATTTCGTTTAATTTACTAATATGTTTTGCTAAATAATTTATTGAATCCATATGAAATATTATAACCTTTTTAATTTGAATAGTAAGCAAAGAATGTATATAATTTAATATATGAAAAAGGGATTATTAATTATTCTTAGTGGACCTAGTGGAGTTGGAAAAGGAACAATTAGAGAGTATTTAATGAAGGACGATACTGTCAATCTTAAATATTCTATTTCCATGACTACAAGAAGCCCAAGAGAAGGTGAAGTTAATGGAAGAGATTATTTCTTTGTAACTCATGAAGAATTTCTTGATGCCCTTAAAAACCATAAATTATTAGAGCATGCAAAGTTTGTTGATAATTATTATGGAACTCCAAAAGATTATGTTGAAAAGCTTAGAAACGAAGGTAAAAATATTCTTCTCGAAATCGAAACCAAAGGTGCTAAGCAAGTAATAGATAAAATGCATTCAGATGATGAAATCTCTATATTTTTAGTTCCACCAAGTTTAGAGGAACTTGAAAAACGTATTAGAGGAAGAAAAACTGAAAGCGATGAAGTAATAAAGAAAAGATTAGCAAAAGCTAAAAGAGAACTTAAAAAAGAAGTCCTTTATGATTATGTCGTTGTTAACGACACACCAAAAAATGCTGCAGAACGCATTATTCAAATCATTCAATCCAGATTGAAGAAAAATGAAATTAATTAATGTTTTAATACAACATTCTAAATATTCGCTTGATAAATCTTTTTTATATTGGATAGATTATGATATTAAACCATTTACAAGGGTTTTAGTATCTTTTGGTGGGCAAAATAATATTTATGGTTTTGTTGTAGATGTAAAAGAAGATAATAGAGAAATTAAAGAAATAGAAGAAGAATTAGGTTTTGAACTTAAAAAAATAGATGAAGTAATTGATGAAGAACCTATAATGAATGAAAGTCTTTTTTCTTTAGCAAAAGATATCTCTTCTTTTTATATTCATCCTTTAATTGGTGTTATTAAAACAATGCTTCCAAGTTCTTTAAGACCTTCAAAATTAGGAGCTTCTTCTAAAATAAAATATGAATCATTTTTAAAAATTAGGAGGGATTTAATAGGGAATTTTGAGTTAAATAGCAATGAAAAGAAGTTTATAGAGAAGTATTTTAGTTCAAAAAATGAAATAAAAGATAATGCAGGAAAGACTAAATCTTTAGAATCTTTAATTGAAAAAGGAATTGTATCTAGATACAAAAAAGAGGTTTATAGATATAAAATAAGCAAATCTTTTAATTATGAAAAAGAAATAAATCTAACTTTAGATCAAGAAAAAGCTTATTCAAGTATTGTTAATACTAATAAAAATATATCTTTATTATTTGGAATTACTGGTAGTGGAAAAACAGAAATTTATATTAAGCTAATTGAAAAATATTTAAATGAAGGAAAATCATCGTTAATTTTAGTTCCTGAAATTGGGTTAACACCTTTAATGATTTCGAGAATAATTTCTTATTTTAGTGAGGATTTAGTAGGTATTTTGCATTCATCATTAACAAATAATGAAAGATATGATGAGTATAGAAAAATAAAAAACGGGAAAACTAAAATTGTTATTGGAACAAGAAGTGCTATTTTTGCCCCTTTAACTAATTTAGGACTTATTATTGTAGATGAAGAACATGATGAAAGTTATAAACAAGATAAAGATTTATGTTATTCAGCTATTGATGTAGCTTTATTAAGAGCTAAACAAGATAATTTAAAAGTTGTTTTAGGAAGTGCTACACCAAGTATTGAAGATATGTGTAAAGCTAAAAACGGATCTTATAATTTAGTTACTTTAGATAAAAAATATAACGATGTTTCTTATGCAAATGTTGAGTTAATTGATAGAAAAGATGCAGCTTTATTTACTCATTCAACCATTTTTTCTTTAGAAATGATTAGAAGAATTAAACAATGTTTAATAAATAATGAGCAAATAATAATTTTTGTTAATAACAAGGGATATTCAAGAAGCTATTATTGTAGAGGTTGTGGAAAAGTATTTACTTGTCCGACTTGTAATACACCTTTATTTTTACATAAAGAAGATAACAAATTAAAATGTCATAGATGTAATTATGAAGAAAGAGTCCCTTCTAAATGTAAAGAATGTGGATCTAACTTTTTTGGAGTTAATGGTTTTGGTATTGAAAAAGTTAAGGAAGAATTTGAACTTCTTTTTGATCAAAACTATTTAGTTTTAGATGGTGATATTACTAAAAATGATGAGGAAATACGCACAATTTTAGAAAAATTTAATAATAAAGAATCTAATGTTTTGATTGGTACTCAAGTGGTTTGTAAGGGTCATGATTTTAATGATGTTGGACTTGTTTGTATTTTAAATGCAGATACTTTATTAAATTATCCTTCTTATAAATCTTCGTTCAATGCCTTTAGTTTAATTGAACAACTTATTGGAAGAGCGGGAAGAAAAAAAGATAATGCCTTAGCTTTAATTCAAACATCAAATTTAAGTAGTAACATTATAAAATATGCTATAAATCACGATTATTTTTCTTTCTTTAATGAAGAAATAGAAAATAGAAAACACTTTAAATATCCTCCATTTTATAATTTGTTAACTCTAAAAATAACTAGTAAAAATAAAGATTATCTTTTGCTTAAAAGTAGACAATTAGCAAAAGTTATTAAAGAATTTAATTCAAACTTAATTGTTTTAGGACCTTCTATTTTGAAAAAAGAACTTAATTCTTACCTCATAGATATTACCTTAAAATGCAAAAAGAAGCAGGATTTAATAGAGATTTCTAAAATTTTAATTAAAACTTCAGCTACAGATCAAAGGTTAAATCTTTCTTTTATTTTTTCAAAACTTGATTAATTTTAAAAATTATATATAAACACAAATAAAAAATGTTATAATAATCTAAGATTATTATCTAAGAGGGAATTTATGATTACAATTACAATTTTAGGTTTAGACCCATACTTACTCAAACAATTGAGTCGAGAAATGACTCCACAATTGGTTGAACTTTATGAGTGCGGACAAGATGACATTGATTTCTTTGCTCCAGAAGGATTACTAATTCATAACGGAATAGATCAAACTAGCTGGAATATCGAGATTAGAGTCAATGCTCCATTAAAAGTTAAGGTTTTAGAAAAACAAGCTTTCGAAGTAATTAAAGGAGGACTTGGAAATTTCTGTATAAATGCAGTAGTAATTTTTAATTACTATTCAAGCGATAATAGATACGAAGTAATTAGAGATGAATATCCTCGTTATATGAGTGAAGATAATCCATATTACGAAGAAGATAATTGCGAAACCTGCGATGGTGAATGCGATTGTGATCATGATGATAATTGTGAATGTGGTCATTGTCATCACGACGAAGAAGAACCATATTTAGGTAATGCTTTCGAAGAATTTGAGAAGAGAATGGGTAAAGATGATGAATAACGTATTTGATATTTCATTAAATGTATTAGTAGATTGTGTTAACGAGAAAAAAGATTTTTCTCTTTTAATCAAAGATTATGTTAAAGTCGGAAGACAAAATGAGAAAAAAACATGCATGTCAATTTGTGGAATTGTCTTAAGAAATTACTATTTAATTAAATATTTCGCTAATCATGTTTTGAATTTTACTGACATAAAGTTAGTTCTTGCAACTGGTATTGTTTTTGGAACAGTAGCTTTTAAGAAAGTAGAAAATACAAATTCATGTTTAGATTGGTATAAAAATTTATTAGTTAATAACGGAATTGAATTTAACGAAGAAAAGCAAACAGCTATTCAAGAATTAATTGCAAAGAAGAAAAATTACGATTTTAAAGATTTAAATAAAGGTTCTATTCAATATTTTTCAATTAATAACAATCTTCCAATTTGGTTTTTAAAGATGCTCTTTAAACAATATGGAAGAGAAATTATGTACAAAGTTGCAAGAGAATGTTCTAAAATGCCAAAACAATATGCTTATAAACCAACATTCTTTGAATATAATGACGATGAAAAAGTTTCATTACTTGATTTTGATGAATTAGATAATAATTTATATACTTATAAACAAGAAAAATCTATTAAAGCTGTAGCTGCCTGCCATTCAAATGTTTTATATCCAGTTCAACATGCTGAACATAAGATGGCACTTAAACTGCCAGCTTTACAAAATAAAGAAATTACCATAGTTTTACATAGCATTGAGAATGCTTATGTTGAATTAATTGATAAATATCTCAATTCAAATAATTCAATTGAAGTTCTTTATTCTAATCCAAAGAAGAGTTTAGTACCTCTTACAAAAATAGAAAAAGCTTTGAACAATACTAAATTTAGTTATCACGAAACTAGTGAGTTTACATTAGAAGCTTATTCAAATAACAAACAAGATTTAATTGTTTATTTTGCTCCTTCAAGCAATTTAGATAATTTTAGAAGAGTACCAGATTATATTTTAAATTTCTCACAAAATTCAATCGATGATCTTATTAAAGAACAAGCAAGAGGATTAAATGAGTTAGCAAAATATATAGAAATTAATGGAAGACTTGTATATTGTGTTCCAACAGTTGATATTAAAGAAACCGAAGTACAAGTAATGAAATTTTTAGAAAACAACAAAGGATTTATCAAAGAATATGCTGAATTATTCTTCCCTCACGAAAAAGATAATTCAATGTATTACTATGCAATTTTAAGAAAAACTAAATAAAAATGAAAAATTTATACGGTTACAAATTAGAAGATTTAGAACAATTAATGTTAGAAATGGGTCAAAAGAAATATCGTGCAACCCAACTTTTCAAATGGATTTATGAACGAAATGTTACTTCATTTGATGAGATGAGCGATATATCTTTAGCATTTAGAGAAACATTAAAAAATGAGTTTTGTCTTGAAATTCCAACAATTTTCAAAAAACAAGTTTCTAGTGATGGAACCGTAAAATTATTATTAAGCTTAAAAGATGATTCTAAAATTGAAACTGTCTTAATGAGATATAATTATGGTCTTGTAGCATGCGTTACTTCTCAGGTTGGTTGTAACATGGGATGTGCTTTTTGTGCTTCAGGATTATTTAAAAAACAAAGAAACTTAGAAGTTCATGAACTTGTTGGACAAATTTTAGTTTTAAATAATCTTTTAAAAGAAGAAAATAAAAAAATTACTCACGTTGTTGTTATGGGTACAGGTGAACCTTTCGATAACTATGACAATGTCATGAAGTTTATTAGAATTTTAAATCATCCATATGGATTTGCTATTGGAGCAAGACATTTAACTGTTTCTACATGTGGATTAGTAGAAAAAATTAAGGATTATGCTAATGAAGGAATTCAAATTAATTTAGCTATTTCTTTACATGCTCCAAATGACAAAATTAGAAATAAAATAATGCCTATAAGTTTTAAGTATCCTCTTGATCAACTTATGGAAGCGATTAAATATTATGAACAAACTGCAAAAAGAAGAGTTACATTCGAATATATTTTGTTAGAAGATGTTAACGATTCTATTGAAGATGCTAAAGAACTAGCTCAACTAATTAGAGGAACAACTTCTTATGTTAATTTAATTCCATATAATCCAGTTGGAGAATTAAAATATAAAAGAACTAGTGGAAATAGAGTCCATCGTTTTATGGACGCTTTAATCAAAGAAGGTGTTAATGTTACAGTTAGAAAAGAATTTGGAACTGATATTGATGCTGCATGTGGACAATTGAGGGCAAAAAATGGTTAAGAAGAGTATTGAAGCAACAATTGGATATAAAAAAGATGTTGGAAGAGTAAGAATCTCTAATGATGATGAATGTAAAATTGTCATTAATTCTTATAAAGAAGTTTTAATGATCCTTGCTGATGGAATGGGTGGACAAAATAAAGGTGATTTTGCATCTTCTACAGCTGTTAATTTTATTTCTCAAGAATTTTTAAAGAAAGGTAGATTCTTAACTCATATTGATGCATTAATGTGGATTTCTAGTAAGGTTAGAAAAGTTAATTCTATTCTTTATAATACACAAGAAAAAGATGAAAATTATCGTGGAATGGGCACTACTTTAGTTATAGCTATAATTATTAAAGAAAAAATTATTGTTATAAATATTGGTGATTCAAGATGTTATTTTGTTAATGATAGAAAGTTAACTCAAATTACCGAAGATCAAACATATGTAAATTACTTATATAAATCTGGATTAATTGAAGAAAAAGATATTGCTACCAATCCAAATAGACATGTTTTAACTAACTCTTTAGGTTGTTTCCCTTCAGTTTCCTTTGATAGATTTGTTTTTAATTATAAGGGACAATCCGTTTTCCTTTGTAGTGATGGACTTTACAACAATGTTTCTATTAAAGACATTGAAGCTATTTTAAATACAAATGACGAAACACATATAAAAGTTGATTCTCTTATTGAACTTGCTAATTATAGCGGTGGAAGTGATAACATTTCTTGTTGCTTATGGGAGCCAATTAAAAAATGATAACACTCAATCAAGTAATCAATGAAAGATATAGAATTTTAGGCTCTGTTGGCCATGGTGGAATGAGCGATGTTTATCAAGCAAAAGACCTCATTTTTAAGCGCGAAGTCGCTATTAAAGTTATTAAATATGAATTTATTAATAACATCGAAAACTTAATTAGATTTCAAAACGAAGCTAGAATCAGTGCTTGTTTAAATCACCCAAATATTATTAAAATTTATGATTATGGAGAAATAGATAATCTTCCTTTTATTGTTAATGAATTTGTTAAAGATCAAACATTAAGAGATGTTTTAGATTTTAAAAGATCATTATCAAGTAAGGAAGCATGTTCAATTATGCTTCAAATTCTTGACGCTGTAATTTATTTACATTCAAAAAATATTATTCATCGCGATATCAAACCTCAAAATATATTTTATGGTGTCGATGGAAGCGTAAAATTATCCGATTTTGGAATTAGTGTAGTAAAAGGTTCTTTAATGAACGTAAATGAAAATAATAAGGTAGTAGGAACTGCTCAATATTTAGCTCCTGAAATATTTAAAGGCAATAAGCCTTCATTCCAAAGTGATATTTTTGCTCTTGGCATTTTGTTCTTTGAAATTGTAACAGGAAGAGTACCTTTTGATGCTAAAAATCCTAGTGAAGTTGGAGTTTTAATGCTGGAAAATGATGTTCCAAGTCCAAAAAAATTTATACCTTCAATTCCTAGTGAAATTGAAGAAATTGTATTAAAAGCTACATCGAAAGACCTTGATTATAGATATCAAAATGCTAAAGATATGAAAGATGATATAGAAAAAGTTTATAACAATAAAAAGATTATTAATAAAGGCCATAGCTTATTTGCTAGAATTTTTGGATTGTCGAGGGATTAAATATGAAAGAAATAAAAATTGCTCCTAGCATATTAAGTGCCGATTTCCTTCATTTAGAAGATGAAATTAAAAAAATAGAAGAAGCAAAGGCCAGCTTTATTCATTTTGATGTTATGGATGGAAGTTTTGTTCCTAATATTTCTTTTGGATTAGTTGTATTAAAAAGCGTATCAAAAGTCGCTTCAATTAAAATTGATTCGCATTTAATGATTGTAAATCCTATGAAATATTATAAGGAATTTTATAATTTAGGAAGCTATAACGTAACTGTTCACGTTGAAACAGTTACTTTAGAAGAATTTAAAGAAATTGCTAAATTTGCTAAAGAAAACAATAAATCCGTAGGTATTACATTGAATCCAGAAACAAGTATAGAAACTATTATTCCTTATTTAGAATATGCTTCAATTGTTTTGGTGATGAGTGTAAAACCTGGATTTGGAGGACAATCATTTATTGAAAATAGCTTGGAAAAGATAGTGTTTTTAAATAAATTTAAAGATGTACATAAGTTAAATTACAAGATTGAAGTAGATGGAGGAATAAATAATTTAACTAGCAAATCATGTATTGATTGTGGAGCAGATATATTAGTTGCTGGAAGTTACGTTTTTTCAAGCAATAACTATATAGAAAAAATAAAGGAGTTAAAACATGGAAACTTATGAGATAATTTATATCATTTCATTGTTGGTTTTAGTTGTTACTTTTTCTGTTTTTATTGTTGTTTCAATTTATAATTACAATAAAGGAGGAGTTAAAAAATATAATTTATTTTCTAACTTCCTTTATGAATTAAATGGTTTTAGAAGGTATAACAAACTTAGTTATACTTATTTTGGAGCATTAATTCTTGTTTTAGTTTTAATGATTTTCCCTTATTTTATATTTTTCTTAAAACAAAGAGGAGATCTTGCGTATAGAATTTTAATTTTAATTTTTTCTGTTGTAAGTAGTGCTTCAATTTTTGCTCTTTTCTTTGTAAAAATTTCTACTTATAAAGTACATCTTGCTTTTGATTGTTTATTATCAAGTAGCAATATTTGTTTACTTTTAACCCATGCATTATTTATTGGAATGGGGGAAAAAGCTGGATTTATTTTTTCAAATAAAACGTTTAGCGTTTTAGCTTTGATTCTAGGTGTTATTTTTGTTCTTGTTGAATTATGTTTGATGCTTAATCCTTCATACAAAAAATGGTTCAAGATGATGAGTGTTAATAATGATGCTCAATCTCGACCAAAATATTGTTATTTATCTGTTCTTGAATGTGGTAGCATGTTTGTTTATTTTTCTACCTTCATTCTTTTAACAATTGCTTTATTTGCTTAATTTAAATTATCTTTTATAAATAATCTTGTTGCAAACTTAGGATGCGCTCTTTTTAATGTCGAAAGCAAAATAAATGCGAAAACAGCACCAATTTCACCTTGTAATATATCAAATGGAGTTGATAATATAGCGTATTCAAATCCAAATAAAGCAATATATGAAACAAAATAAGTTAATACCATAAATAGCGGAGCAATAAATAAAGCGATATATTTAACAAAATTAACTTTTTTAAAGAAATACATTAATAAGAAAAAGACTAAACTTTCTAATCCTTTAGCTACTAATGTAAATGGAGCAAAAGAAACGTAACCTGAAAAAATATCAGCTAACATAGCTCCTACCATTCCAGCAACTAATCCTTCAATTGGACCAAAGAAACCAGTAGCAAAAAGAATAATTGCATCACTTAAATTAAAATAACCAACACCATTTCCATATGGGATTTGTATAAAAAAAGTAACACAAAAAACAATGCCAGCCATCAATGCTGAATAAACAATGTGATATATAATATTTAATTTATTAATCTTTAACGTATTTGTCATAAAACTCCTCGATTGTATAACATTCAATTCCTAATGATTTAAGTTTTTTAGTAGTAATTCCTTGGCCGTCTTTAAGCTTGTTTTCAAAATATCCATTATATATATGATTAACTCCACAAGAAGGGCTATTTTCTTTTAATATTGCTTTTTTAACTCTATTATACATAGCGATATTTGCAACTTTTCTACTTCCTTCTATAAAGTTGTTAGTTACATTCTTATTTTCTTTTGAATAAACTTGTTCACCTCTAATTTCGCTAGGAACTCTAGGAATTTTTAATCCACCAAGCTGTTCAGGACAAATAGGAATAATATCGTATTTTTCCTTAATTTTTTCAATTAATGGAGTGTAGTTATTACCTCCATTATATTTAGTATTAAATCCTAATAAACAAGCACTAACAAGTATAATTTCCATAAGAATTTTACCTTTCTTAAATCCTTGAATATTATAGACAAAACTTTATAATATTTCTATGGTTAAATACTTTTTCACTACATACGAAAATAAAAAAATAGACATCGAAATTAATAAAGAGATGAGGTTTAGAAGAATAACTTTAAGATATAAAAATGAAAAATTCATAGTAAATGCCCCATTATTTTCTTTAGATAAGACAATTTTAAAATTTGTAGAAGATAAAAAAGAAAAGTTAATTTTAAACTACAATAAGAAACTTCCTTATGATGAAAAAGGTATTTATATATTAGGAGAATACATTCCATTTAACGAAGGATTTATTAAGATAAATGATAAATTCTATTTATATAAGGATATAAAGACTTTTTATAAAAATGTTAAAAAAGAATACTTTGATTTTTTTAATTCTAGACTGAAATTGTATGAAAAAATAATGGGAGTAAATATCCCATATAATTTAAGAATTAAAGAAGTATCTTCAATTTTTGGATCAAATAGTTATTCAACTCATTCAATTACTTTAAGTGCTAAATTAATTCATTTTAGTGTTGAGTTAATTGATTCAGTAATAATACACGAATTAGCTCATCATTTTTATAGAGACCACTCTAAAAATTTTTATAGTGTTGTTAAAAAGCACTGTCTAAATTATAATGAATGTCGTAATAAATTAATTCATGGAGTTTACAAATGATAGAAGTGATTACATCTTTACAAAATAAGATTGTTAAAGAAGTTTGTTCCTTAAAAGAAAACAAAAATATCAAGGAAAAACATATGTTTTTAGTTGAAACATACCATCTTGTAGAGATGGCTAAAGATCAACTTGAATATATTTTAACTTTAAAAGAAATACCAACAATTCATTGTAAACAATATATTGTAAGTGAGGAAATATTAAAAAAATGTAGTCAAAATAAATCTTATTCAAAAGTTATTGGAGTAGTAAGACAAAAAGATTTTTCTTTTGTTAATGACGATACAATCGTTTATTTAGACAATATTCAAGATCCAGGAAATTTAGGAACAATTCTAAGAACGTGTTTGGGTTTAAATATTAAAAATATAATTGTTAGCTACAATAGTTGTTCTATTTATAATTTTAAAGCTATTCAATCTAGTGAAGGATCTATATTTAAAGTAAATATTAAAATTGGTGATTTAAATACTTTAAAAGAGTTAAAAGAAGTGGGATATCGTGTAGTTTCTACAACTTTAATGAAAGATTCAATATACTTAAACGAATTAAAATATAAAGAAAAAACAGTATTTGTTTTTGGAAATGAAGGAAATGGAATTCAATCTTCAATTATTAATATGAGCGATGAAAAGATTATTATCCCAATTTCTAATATTGATTCATACAATGTTGGTATATCTTTAGGTATTGTTCTTTATACTTATTTAAATAAGTAAATGCTTTAAAATAAATTCTAAATATTATAATATTTAGATACGAACTAATTTTAACAATTGTTTTATAGAGAGTTAGTGTATGGTGGAAACTAACAAACAATATTGAAAGTCTCACTCGTAATTAATTAATATTGAATTAAGTGTATTTATCAATTGATAAATAAATTAAGGTGGTACCACGTGAAAGCGTCCTTAAGTATGGCGCTTTTTATTTTTGGAGGTAAATATTATGTATAATCATTTAAGTATTGAAAAGAAATGGAGTAAAGTTTGGTTAGATAAGAAAGAATATCGTTGTGATGTTTATGATTTTTCTAAACCAAAATATTACATTCTTGATATGTTCCCTTATCCAAGCGGACAAGGTCTTCATGTTGGACATCCAGAAGGATATACTGCAACAGATATTGTTTCAAGAATGAAAAGAATGCAAGGATTTAATGTTCTTCATCCAATTGGTTGGGATTCATTTGGTCTTCCAGCTGAACAATATGCTATGAAAATGAATGAACATCCTGAAGCTTTCACAATGAAAAATATCGATAATTTTAGAAGACAAATTCAAATGTTAGGTTTTAGTTATGATTACGATAGAGAAATATTTACATGTAAACCTGATTATTATAAATGGACTCAATGGATATTTGTTAATATGTTCAATGATAATTTGGCTTATGTTGATTATAAACCAGTTAACTGGTGTCCTGAACTTGGAACTGTCTTAGCTAATGAAGAAGTTATTGATGGAAAGAGTGAAAGAGGTGGATATCCTGTAATTAGAAAACCAATGAAACAATGGATGTTAAAAATTACAAGTTATGCTGATAGATTAAGTGCTGATTTAGAAGGTCTTGATTGGCCAAAATCAACTATTGATATGCAAAGAAATTGGATTGGTAAATCAAGAGGAACTGAAGTTATTTTTAATATTGAAAATAGTGAAGATACATTTATAGTATTTACCACTCGTGCTGATACATTATTTGGTTGTACTTATTGTTGCTTAGCTCCTGAACATCCACTTGTTCAAAAATTAGTTACAAAAGAACAAAAAGAAGCTGTAGAAAAATATATTGAAGAAGTTTCACATAAATCTGATATCGAAAGAACTGGTACAAATCAAGAAAAAACAGGTGTATTTTTAGGAGTATATGCTATTAATCCTATCAATAATACTAAAGTTCCAGTTTATATCGCTGATTATGTTCTTGCTTCTTATGGAAGTGGTGCTGTTATGGCAGTTCCAGCTCATGATACAAGAGATTATGATTTTGCAAAAAAACATAATCTTCCTATTATTAAAGTAATTGAAAGCGATATTTCAAAAGAAGCCTATGTTGATGATGGACCTCACATTAATAGTGATTTTATTAATGGATTAAATATTGAAGAAGGTAAAGAAAAAATTACTGAAAAATTAATAGAAATTAAAAAAGGTAATTTTAAGATTAATTATAAATTAAGAGATTGGTTATTCTCTCGTCAAAGATATTGGGGAGAACCAATTCCAATTGTCGAATTTAATGATGGAACAATGAAAGCCGAAGATGTTAATTCATTACCACTTGTTCTTCCAACATTAGATGAATATAAACCATCAGGAACAGGAGAATCTCCTTTAGTCCATGCTAAAGATTGGCTTAATGTTACAGTTGATGGAAAAGATGGTAAAAGAGAAACCAATACCATGCCTCAATGGGCAGGAAGTTGCTGGTATTATATTAGATATATCGATCCACATAATGATAAAGTTATCGGAGATAAAAAACTTCTTGATCACTGGTTACCTGTAGATCTTTATATTGGTGGACAAGAACATGCTGTTTTACACTTACTTTATGCTCGTTTTTGGCATAAGTACTTATACGATAAAGGTGTAGTTAGCTGTAAAGAACCATTTAAACGTTTATTCCATCAAGGTATGATTTTAGGTGAAAATGGTGAAAAAATGTCTAAATCTAGAGGTAATGTCATTAATCCAGATGATATTGTTTCAAAATATGGAGCTGATACTTTAAGACTTTATGAAATGTTTATGGGACCACTTGAAGCAAGTCTTCCTTGGTCAAATAACGGACTTGAAGGTAGTAGAAGATTTATTGAAAGAGTCTTTAGATTATTTGATGAAGATACATTTAAAGCTAAGTATACTCATGAAAATGACCATAAATTGGATTACATTTACAACTATACAGTTAACAAAGTTACAAAAGATTTTGAAGCATTACAATTTAATACTGCAATCTCACAAATGATGATTTTTGTTAATGAATTATATAAAGTCGATAAGATTTACTATCCTTATTTAGAAGGATTTGTGAAGATGTTTGATTGTATTTGTCCATTTGTTGGAGAAGAAATTTGGCATTTATTGGGTCATGAAAATTTAATTACATATGAACCTTGGCCAACAGTTGATGAATCTAAACTACAATTAAATACTGTAAAAATTGCTGTACAAGTAAATGGTAAATTAAGAGATACAATTGAAATTACTAAAGACGAAGATGATGAAAGAGTAAAAGAAAAAGCTTTAAATAGTGAAAATGTCAAACGTAATTTAGAAGGTAAAACTATTAAAAAGATAATCGTTGTTAAAAATAAAATAGTAAATATTGTTGCAATTTGAGAAAAATAAATTAATATATTTTATAGAAATATTCGTGGTACTTAACTTAAGTTAAGACTATAGGAGGTTTTATGATTTTATGTATTGACTGTGGAAATACTTTAATTAAGTGTGGTCTTTATGATGAAGATAACTTAATAAAGAAATTTTCTCTCGATTCAAAGGTAAAAAGATCATCCAGTGAATTTGAAATGTTGTTTTCATCTTTCTTAAAGGGGTATGAAAACATCAAAGGAGCTATTATTTCTTGTGTAGTTCCTTTACTTCTTCAACCAATTAAAGATGCACTTAATTCACTTTTTAACATTAATCCTTTATTGGTCAATAGATCAATTAAGACAGGAATTAATATTAAAATTGATTATCCAAATGAATTAGGAAATGATCTTTTATGTGGAGCAGTTGGAGCTATTTCAAAGTATCAATATCCTCTTGTTGTTGCTGATTTAGGAACAGCTACAAAAATGTATGTTGTCGATAAAGATGGCAATTTTGTTGGAGGAATTATTACTTCTGGAATGGAAGTAAGTATGAAAGCTTTAGATCAAGCTACAAGCTTACTTTTAGAAGTTCCATTAATTTCACCTAAAAAAATAATTGGAAAGAACACAAAAGATTCAATTCAATCTGGAATCGTTTATGGTCAAGCATACATGATTAGTGAATTCGCTAGAAGAATGGAGCAAGAATTAGGTTATAAACTTGATAGAGTTTTAACTGGTGGTTTTTCTAAAGAAATTAAAAATCAAGTTGTTTGTTTTCACCATGAAGAAAACCTCGTACTCGACGGATTAAATAAAATTTATTATTTGAATGAAAGGAAGTAGTTGCTATGACAAAATTCAAAAAAATTAAGAATATTGCTTTTGATGCAATGTTTTTAGCTCTCATCTTCGTTTTTGCTTATGTCCCATATTTAGGATATATCACAATTGGTCCATTAGCTTTTACAACAATGCACATTTTAGTACTTCTTGGTGCTATTTTCTTTGGTGCTAAAAGAGGAGCTTTATATGGATTTTTCTTTGGTGTAAGCTCACTTCTTGTTGCTTTACAATATCCAGGAACTTTGAATTATTTCTGCTTAAACCCATTTATTTCAATTGTTCCTCGTGTTTTATTTGGTCTTATTGCTGGTTTAGTATTTGATGCTTTAAGAAAGAATTGTACTCAAAAAGTTTTCAATATTGTAAGTATTCCTCTTTGTGGAGTATTTACTCTTTTACATACTATTTTATATTTTGTTTTCTTCTACGTCTTTGGTGTTAGAGACGTATTTGGAATTACAACCTTACTTGGTGTAGGTGATTTAATTACATCAATGAATGAATCATATGGTTCATTATTAGGATTTATCGGATCATTTATGTCTCTTGGATGTGTTTGTGAAATTGCTGCTGCAATTGTTATTATTGGAGCAATTTATCTTCCAGTTAGTAAATATCTTGGTCTAGGAAAAGTTTTAACAGATGAAGATAAGGTTAAATCTAAAAAGGGAAATGTTGCTTTCAATATCACTTTAGTTGTCACATTTTTTGCCTTACTTTGTGTTATAATTTTAAGCATGGCAGTATAGTGAGGTAACTTATGGAATTAGATTTTAAAAAGTTAGTTAAACCATATTATGATGTAGCTTTATCTACACTTGTTAAAAATGTTCAAATTAATAGTGTGTATGATGAAACTACAATTACTAAGGAAGCTCCTTATGGTAAGGGAGTTAAAAAATGTTTTGATTTCTTAAAAGAAATAGCATTAAAGGATGGTTTTAATGTTGATACTTGTGATGGAAGATGCTTAGAAATTAGTTATGGAACTGGTAAAAATCTAATTTATATTTTTGCTCATCAAGATGTTGTTCCAGTTAATGGTGTTTGGGACGACGATCCTTTTTCAGGAGCTATTAAAGATAATAGAGTATATGGAAGAGGTACAAGCGATGATAAAGGACCTGGAATTAGTGCATATTATGCTTTAAAAGCTTTAAAAGATAATAATTTAATTGATGATTATAAAGTTAGATTAGTATTTGGAGGAGATGAAGAAAGAGGTTCTAGTTGTTTAGAATATTATTTCCATACCTTAAAGAAAGAAGATCCAACTTATGGATTTACTCCAGATGGAGATTTCCCTCTTATTTATGGAGAAAAAGGTATTTGTAATTACGAATATAAATCTAAATATGGTTTTAAAGATATAATTGAAATTGATGCAGGAACTGTATCAAATGCTGTTATTGATAGAGCAAAAGTAATAGTTAAAAATCCATCCTTGTTAGATGAATATTTAAGTAATCATCCAACAATTAAATATGAAAAAGAAGAAGGAAATACATATGTTTTTATTGGAAAACCTGCTCATGGATCACTTCCTGAACAAGGAATAAATAGTGGAATTATTATGTTGCATTGTTTAGGTGAAGCATATAATGAACCATTACTAACATTATTAAGTAATGAATATTTAGACCCATTTGGAAAAAATATGTATGTCTTTAATGAAACAAAAGATATGGGAAAAACTACATTTAATGTAGGAATTATTAAATATAAAGATGAAGAATT
>JAEDIE010000005.1 GCA_016296775.1 Bacilli bacterium
CATCAGCCTTCCAAGCTGATTACGCGGGTTCGATTCCCGTCACCTGCTCCATTATGATGAAATTCTCCCCCCCCAAAATTTGGACCATATGGTACAATGAAATGGAGGGTTTTTATTTTAAAAGAATGAACAACATATTTAATAATTAATATTAATATAAATGAAACAAAAATTATTAATAATTAAATTTATAAATGATAGAAGCAATATATTTTTTACCAATTGGTGAATGTTTTTTCCTTTTTTTGGCTATCTTTATAATATCGATATCCTTCATTACAATTTAAAAATTTTTTTATATTTAAAACCCTGCAGAACTCAACTATTTTTAAAAAAAGTACTCCGTTTCCTAGTCCCTAGGAATTGGAGTACTGAACATTTCTGTTTGTTCCTTAGGCAATTTAATTATTTATATTTATAGAAGCCTTCTCCAGAACTTGCACCTAATTTGCCTTCATCAATTTTTTCTTTTAACATTTTTGCGATGTTTTTGAAGCCGTATGGTAACATCATCTTCTTAAGAAGTGGTGAAATTAATCCTGGAACTTTTTGATATTTTTCGACGATATTGTAAGCTGTTGTTAAACCAACGACGTCGATAATTTCAAATGGTCCTCTTGGAGCGCCTGTACCTAATTTCCAAGCTTTATCAACACTAGCTGGATCAGATACACCATTTGCAACAAGATCCATACCACATAATAAGAATGGAACTAATAATGAGTTCAAGAGATATCCGCTCTTTTCTTTTAAAACTGGAACCGGAATCATACCGATTTCAAGAGCAAATTTCATAACTTCATCAAAAATCTTTGGATCTGTCTTATCTTGAGCCATGACTTCAGCAAGATTTTGCTTCCAAATGTGGTTTGCAAAGTGAAGTGAGCAATATTTTTCTGCTTTTCCAGTATATGGTGCAAATGTAGATGGTAATAATGTTGATGAGTTTGTGACAAGAATTGTCTTTTCTTCCATAAGTGGTGCAAGTTTTTTATAGAAAGCAATTTTTTCTTGTGTGATTTCTGCCATTGATTCAATGATAATGTCAGCATCTTTACAAGCTTTTGCTAAATCTAATTCTAACTTGATATTTTTATGAGCTGCTTCGGCTTTTTTGATGCATTCTTCAGCATTAAATGAATCCATAGAAGCAAGACCTCTACACCAATTTGCTGGAGATTTTCCATTTGGTGTGTTCATTAATTCAATTGCAGCTTTATAATCTTTTTCCAATTGATCTAATTTTGGTTGTGTTCTGCCAATTGAACCTTCACTACGTAACCAAATTGTTACATCTTTGCCACAATATGCAGCTTGGTAAGCGATTTGGCTTCCTAATACGCCGCCGCCTGCAACGACAACTTTTTTAAATTCCATAAATATCCTCCTAAATTTTTATTCCAAAAATATTATAAAATCTATTACTATAGATTTTCAATTAATAAGGCAATAAATACAAAAAAATAACAAAACTAATAAAATATAGAAAATTGTCCTTTAACTGCCTGTATTGATTTTTTGATTATTTTTAATTTAATTGAAAGTAAAATAAATTATCAAATGCTTATAAATCCTACTTAATTAAATATTAGGCTTAATATTTTTGATTTAATTATATGTAAAATAAAAATGTAAATTAATTTATACGCATTTTAGAATTTGTAATATAATGATTTGTATTAAAAGTAATGAATAAGGATGAAGTATGAGCGAATTAAATAATTTAATTGAATGGATAAGGAATTATTTTTTAGAAAATGGGAAAAACTGTAATGCAATAGTTGGAATTTCAGGAGGGTGTGACTCTTCTGTTACAGCAGCATTATTAGTAAAAGCATTAGGAAAAGATAGGGTTATTGGAGTTTTAATGCCAAATGGGAATCAACACGATATTGACTGCTCTTATCAACTAATTAATTTTTTAGGAATTAAATATTATGTTATTAACATTGAAGATGCATTTAATGGATTAACAAATGAAATCGATAAAAAGGTTAACGTTGATGCTAAGTCCTTTGATATTTATAAAACAAATACTCCAGCAAGAATTAGAATGACTACACTTTATGGTATATCTGGCTTATTTAATGGAAGAGTAGCTAATACTTGTAATTTAAGTGAGGATTACGTAGGGTATTCTACAAAATATGGAGATTCTGCTGGTGATTTTGCTCCTATTTCAAATTTTACAAAAACAGAAGTTAGAATTTTAGGAGAAGAACTTGGTCTTCCTTCAAACTTAATTTATAAGATTCCTGAAGATGGAATGAGTAATAAAAGCGATGAAGAAAAGCTTGGATTTACATATGAAATACTTGATAAATATATTAGAACTGGGGAAATAGATGATTTAAAAATTAAAGAAAAAATTGATCGTATGAATAAAGCTAATTTGCATAAATTAACATTAATGCCAAGTTATAAAAAGAATGATGAAAGATAAGAAAATAGGTTTAATATTAGGTAGATTTAATCCTTTACACATAGGACATGAATATTTGATAAATTACGCCTTAACAAGGTGTGATATTCTTTTAGTTTTTGTAGGAAGTGCTTCTAAACAAGATACTTTAGAAAATCCTTTTTCATATAAAGAAAGAGAAACGATGCTAAAAAAAGTATTTAAAGATGAAATTATTGTTGCTCCTTTAAATGATTTAGGAGTAGGAGATGTGCCAACTTGGGGAGAATATTTACTTTCAAGTGCCTTAAAAATTGTTCCTCGAGTTGATATATTCTTTTATGGTGATGAAGATAAATGTAATAAATGGTTTAAAAAAGAAGTGGGAAATCATATGGTTTTTGAACCAATTTCAAGAAATCATATTGATATTCATGGAATAGATATTAGAATTTTTTTACTTAATAATGATGAAGAATCATTTAAAAAATATACAAATAGTAAGCTTCATCCTCTTTATAAAGAATTAAGAAAAAGAATATTAGAAATTAAAGATAAAAACTAATCTAAAATTTTGATAATTTTGGAATAATTTGCTACATCATTTATTTTGTTTTATTATTTATTAAGCGAGGAACATTTATGAAAGTACTTTATAAAAACAAATTAGTAAATGGTGATGTTAAAATAAAAAATGGTTTGATAGAAGACGTTATAGAATCGAACGATTCTTCTAATGTTTATGTTTTTCCTGGATTAATTGATTTACATACTCATGGAGCAATGGGTTTTGATTTTAATACAGTAAATAGTGTTGATGATATAAATATAATCACTTCATATTATTTAAAAAATGGTGTAACTAGTGTATTTGCTACGGTTATGACTGATGATTTTAATCATTTGAAAAAACAATTAGAATTATTAAAAGAAGCAATTAAAACAAATAAAGTGATCAAAGGCATTCATTTAGAAGGTCCATTTATTTCTTCTATTTGTAGAGGAGCTCACAAAGAAAAATATCTTTTACCACTCGATGTAAAATTATTTGATGAATTATATGAATGTTCAGGAAACAATATTAAATATGTTACTTTAGCCCCTGAATTAGAAAATAGTGAAGAATTCATATCAAATTTAATAAAAAAGGAAATTGTTGTTTCTTTAGGACATAGTAATGCTTCTCATTTTGATGTTGTTAAAGCTATTAAAAATGGAGCAACTTCTTTTACTCATACTTTTAATGCGATGACTCCTTTTACTCATCATAACTTGACTATTGCATTCTCTAGTTTATATATACCTTCTATTTATAATGAAGTGATAATGGATTTAAAACATGTTGATCCTTTAATGATTAAGTTTTTAGAAAAAAATAAAGGAAATGACTATGTAGTTGGTATTACTGACTCGTTAATGTGTACTGGTTTAAGTGATGGAGATTACTTATTAGGAGAACAAGAAATTACTTTAAAAAATAATGAATGTTTCTTAAAAGGAAGTTCAACAAGAGCTGGTTCAGCATTAAATCAATTACAAGGATTTATAAATTATAAAAAATTAACTGATTATAGTTTAGAAAAAGCTATTTTACCATTTACAATTAATCCAGCAAAAAGTGCTAAAATTGATTTTAAAGTTGGTTCAATAGAAAAAGGAAAGGTTGCTGATTTAATATATTTAGATGAAAATTACAATGTAATTAAAGTTGTATTAGATGGAGAAATTGTTTATAAAAAATAGGATTATTTATGGAATTATATGTTCTAAGAAGCAAAGAAGAAATTGGTCTTGAAGTTGCTAGACGAATTGTAGAAAGAGTAAAAGAAAATCCAAATATAGTGTTGGGTTTAGCAACCGGTTCTACTCCACTTCCTACTTATAAGGCGATTGTAAAATATTCATTAAGTGAAAATGTTAGTTATAAAAATGTTACTACTTTTAATCTTGATGAATATGTTGGACTTGATGAAAACAATAATCAAAGCTACAGATTTTTTATGAACGATAATTTGTTTAAATATCTTGATTTTGGAACAACTTCACATCATTTTCCTTCTCTTGAAAATATATCTTCTTATGATGAAGAAATTGAAAAATATGGAGGAATTGATATTCAAATTTTAGGAATTGGAAGCAATGGTCATATAGCATTTAATGAACCATTCACTGACATAAAAGAGAAAACCCATGTTGTTAAGTTAAGTGAAAATACAATAAAAGATAACTCAAGATTTTTTAATAGTATTGATGAGGTACCTACTAAAGCAATTACGATGGGACTTGAAACAATTTTAAAGTCAAAAGAGATTATTTTAATTGCAACTGGTAAAAATAAAAGTGTGGCAGTTAAAAAGATGTTAGAAGGAACATATGATCCAAGCTGTCCAGCTTCCTCATTAAACTTAGCTAAATGTAAGGTACATATTTATATTGATGATGAATGCTATGAGGGAATGAAATAGTTAATGTATCCATATATTTTTAATGTAATAGATAGCTATGTAGTAATGATGCTTATTGGTGTTTTAGTTGCTTTGCTTTTAGTTTCTCTTTACTTTAAATTAGTTGTAAAAAAAGATAAATATTTTATATTAGATTTATTATTATCAGCAATAATAGCGGTATTATTTGGTGTAGTTTTTGCTTGTTTATTTGAAAATTTATATGAATTTGTTAAAGATCCATCTAATTATAAATGGACATTTGGAATGACATTTATCGGAGGTTTATTTGGAGGTGTCATTGGCTTTTTAATAATGTATTTCTTTTATTTTAAAAAAAGAAATGGAAATGCAATAAAAGAATTATTAATTATTGCTCCTAGTTGTATAACTTTAGCTCATGCATTTGGACGAATTGGTTGTTTTCTTTCAGGATGTTGTTATGGAAAAGAAACCGATTCTCCTATTGGTATTAAATTTCCTCATTTAGACCACAAAGTAATACCTACTCAATTAATTGAATGTATTTTCTTGTTTATATTAACAGGAATATTATTATTTTTAGTATTGAAGTTTAAATTTAAATATAGTTTTGTAGTTTATTTGCTTGCATATGGAATATTTAGATTTATTATTGAATTTTTTAGAGGTGATGATAGAGGTGCTTTTTTAGGTATTTTTTCTCCTTCTCAAGTTTGGTGTATTATAATGGTTTTAGGAGCTATTCCGTTATTTTTTATACTAAAAAGGATAATATTTAAAAATGAAGTTAATAAATAAAAATGAAGGATTAGATTTATTAATAACTATATGTATTTTCTTATTTTTAATATGTTTTCCAATAGATTTATTAACTAAAAATATTTATTTAATTTATATATTCCAAATAATTTTTAGAGTACTATTTATATTCTATGTTTTAATATTTGTTGTTTATATAAATAAAAAATTTAGTATAAATTTATCTTTTCAAAAATCTGACACATTATTTATTCCCTTTTTAATTATTGTCTTTAATAATTTAATATTCTTGTTATTTAAACAAAAAGACACAGCATTTACATACAATTTTGAATTTATATTACAAATAATTCTTACTATTTTTGTTAGTATAAGTGAAGAATTGTTGTTTAGATGTTATTTTCATAAAACATTTAATATAAAAAACAAATTAACAAAGATTATTGTTTCAAGTTTATTCTTTGCATTATTCCATGTCGTATATTTTTTATCTTCATTTAATCCTCTTGATCTTATTCGAATTGTATATACCTTTGGACTTGGTTTAGTATTAGGGTTTATCTATGAATTTAGTAATCATAATTTTTTATATATATGTTTATTGCATTTTCTATTTAATTTTTTAAATAATGATTTATTTATTAATTTGTATAATGGTACAAATGATTATGTCTTTTATATTGTTTCAATAATTATAAGTATAGTTACTTCCATATATGGAATTTCAATATATTTTTTGTATTTTAAAAAAAGTGCAATAAATCAATAATGTATTAAAAATAATGTTATAAAGTGGTTCTATCTTTTATTAAAATATTAGTAGTTAATAGTAGGAGTTTTATTATGAGTATTTCTAAAGTTATTAAAGAATTAATTACATATGCATCATATCATTTACATTTAAATAAATTAGATGAGATGTATTTTAGAAATGAATTGCTAGCTAAATTTAAATGTAATGTTTATATAGATGAAGAGATTGATGAAGAAAGAATTAAAAAGTTAAATGTTCCAGATGAACTCATAGAGGAAATTAAAATTATTTTAAAAGAAAATAATATTTGTAATGAAGACGAAGAAGAAATCTTTATAACTGATATTTTTGGTTTATTAACACCTATTCCTAGTACAATTAACCATTCCTTTAACGATATAGCTAAAACTAATAAAGAGAGCGCATGTCTTTATCTTTATGATATGTCTATTAAAAATTGGTATATTAAAAAAACTGCTATTAGTAAAAATGTAAAACGGACCTATAAGGATGAAGAAAGTAAAAATAGCTTAGAAATCACCATTAATTTATCTAAACCAGAAAAAAGTAATAAAGATATTCAAAAGCTTTTAACATTAAAAAAGGATGCATCAAAATATCCTCAATGCTTACTTTGTTATGAAAATGAGGGGTATAGAGGAACATTAACTCATCCTGCAAGGAAAAACATTAGAACAATTGACTTAACATTAAATGGTGAAAATTGGTTTATGCAATATTCTCCTTATGCTTATTATAATGAACATTGTATTGTTATCAATAAAGAACATAGACCAATGAATATTGATGAAACTACTCCAATTAAACTTGTGGATTTTATTGATTATCTACCAAATTATTTTATTGGGAGCAACGCTTCTTTACCAATTGTTGGTGGATCAATACTCAATCACGAACATTTCCAAGGAGGAAATTATTCTTTACCAATGTTTAACTCTACATATAAAGAACTTTATAGAAGTAAAGAGTTCCCTTCATTAAAGATTGGAATATTAAATTGGTATAATAGTGCTATTAAATTTGAAGGCAGCAATAAAGAGGAATTATTTAAATTTGCTAAGAAGGTAATTGGGTGTTGGTCTAACTTCGATTATGAAAAATGTAATATCCTTTCTCATAGTGGAACTACTCCACATAATGTTATTACTCCAGTTTTAAGAAAAGAGAATGGAAATTATGCCTTTTACTTTATTTTGAGAAATAATAGAACTAATGAAGAATATCCTGATGGTATTTTCCATGTTCATAAACAGTATTTTAATATTAAAAGTGAAGGTATTGGATTAATTGAAGCTATGGGATTATTTATTCTTCCACCTCGATTAAAAAGAGAGTTTTCATTAATTGAAGATATTCTTTTAAGTAATAAATATGATGATTCCATTAATGATATAAACAATCCTTTATATAAACATAAAGATATGATTAAAGATTTATTGAATGTTAAGAAATATACTTCAAAAGAAGAGGCTAGTGAACAAATTAGATTATATACTTCAATTGTATGTAAGAATATTCTTGATAATACCGCAGTCTTTAAAAAGGATAAGATTGGGCAAGAAGGTTTTGAATGTTTCTTATCTAAATTAGGATTGGAAAAAGAATAATAATTTTATTAAATTGTCTAAATATCTATGTAATTTTGAGGTTATTAGTATAAAAGTGTTGTGCCATACTTTTTACAAATATTTATGATTTCATCACTTGGTTTTTTATCTGTTATTAAATAATCTATATCTTTTAATTCACATGTCATAAGCATGTAGTTTTTGTTAAATTTAGAACTATCTAGAAGTAGAATTTTTTGTTTTGAATTTTTTAACATTGCTAATTTAACTGATCTTGTCTCATTATTAGCTTCTGTAATTTTTCCTTCATCAGACAATCCTTTGCAAGAGAAAAATAAAAGATCACAAGTTATGTTATTTATAAAAGAAACAACATCAATTCCACATGCAGCATTTGTTTTTCTTAATATTTCTCCTCCTGCTAAAAATACTTGGGCGCTTGTTTTATTTAAAATTTGCAATGCAGTATCAATCCCGTTTGTTACAATTGTCAACGAATTAAAGTTGCTTAAGAATGGGATAATGTGAGAAGAAGAAGTGGAAGCATCAAGAAATATAGACATACCTTCTTTAATAAAACTAGAAGCTATTGTGGCAATATATTTTTTCTCTTTTTGACATTTATTTTCTCTTATATAAACACTACTTTCTTGAGTTTTTGATTCAATAATTGAAGCACCACCATGAATTTTTAAAAGAAGACCCTTATCATTCATAGCTTGAATATCACGTCTAATTGTTGACTCGCTTATATATAAGGTTTTTGATAGATATTCATAAGAAACACGAGTTTTTTCTTTTACTATATCTAAAATTTTGCTATATCGTTCTTCTATTATCATAAAAAGCTCCAATTTGAAAATATTTGAAATAATCTGAAATTATTTTAAAAAAAATTTGAAAATTAGTCAATTTTATATTCTGTTTTTCAAAAATTATCAAAAACATAGATTTTTTTTGATATAATGAAAGCGCTTACAGCAAGGAGTATTTTTATGGTACAAAATTTTAAAAAATATTTTAAAAATTTTCTTCTAATATCAGGGGGTATAATGATGGCTAGTTGTAACAATCCAAATACTGTTGGACCTAATAATGATTTCGACTATTCTAAATATCCTTTATATAACGAATCTGTTGATTCTATAGAATATAAATTTGATCAAAAAGAGATTAGTAATCCTTTTTGGAAGGGTAATGTCATATATAATGAATCAGTCCTTCTTACTAAAAATGAAGAAACTGGTGAAATTAGTGGAAATTTGATGTTTAAACCAACAAAGCTACTTGCAGTTAAAGATTTTACTCTTAAAACAAAGGAATATAAAGTTGATGAAGATTTTACATTAGATGGAAATAAAATAATTAAAAAAGATGGTTCAGATATTCCATATAGGACTCATCAAGAGCTTGTTGGAGAATCTATTCCTGAAGGTTATAGATTGGTTACTCAAATAACAAATCAACTTACTGATCTTGTTAATATGGGTGGAGCAATTTATACTGAAAGTCCTTTCTATTATGGAAGTCAACTTTGGGTTTCTTATGTTTATGATGTGAAAGAAATTGACCCAAATATTGAAAATTATCCAACATATAATGTTTCAAAAATAGATAGAGTTATAAATAAATTAAAAAATAAAGAAGACGTCAAAATCGTTGGTTTAGGAGATAGTGTTCTTGAAGGATGTTCTTCAAGTAAGAAGTTTAATCATGAGCCATATATGGACTCATTTATTGAAATGGTTAGAGATAATTTAGCATCTCTTTATGAAACTAATGTTACTTTAAAGAATTTATCAGTTGGTGGAACTCAATCAAGTTGGGGATGTCAAGCAGAACAAATTAATAAAATTGTTGCTGAAAATCCAGATCTTTTATTCCTCCATTTTGGAATTAACGATTTAGGAAGTAATAGAGCAACAATGGCCTACATGGATGATATGGAATCAATTATTCTTGATGTTCAAAATAAACTTCCAAATTGCGATATTATCCTTCTTTCTCCATTTGCTCCTAATAACTTACTTTACGATTATGACAAGATGGCTGATTATGTAGATGTTTTAAAAGGCTTTGAAGAAAGTTATGATCATGTTCAATTGATTGATGTATATAAGTTATCTCGTGAACTTGGCAAAAATAAAAAGTACTTAGATATGAGTGCTAATGGAATAAATCACGTTAATGATTATGCAAGTAGATTATATTTGCAAGCAATCTTATCTACAATGTATGACTATTCAAAATAATAGAAAGGAATAAATATGAATAAAAAAATTAAATTATTATCATTATTAAGTTTATCGTTTATGTCAGCTACACTTTTAGCTGGTTGCGTTACTGTAAAAGATCCAAATAACGGAGGAAATGGTGGAAATGGAGGAGATGATAATACTCCTGTTAGTGTTGAATTAGATCCTGATTATAAATGTGAATTAAGTTTGTTAATTCCAAATGGCAATGCTAACGAAGAAACAATGATTAATGAATTAATCACTGAATTTAACATGGATTATCCAAACATTACTTTCAAAAAGAATTATATATCTGTTTCAAACTATGAAAATACAGTGAAAAACCAATGGCTTGCAAATTCACTTCCAGATATTATTTGGTCTAATTCCCCTGATTTTTACACATTAGTCGCTGGTGAAATGTGCATGCCTTTAAACAAATATATTGAAGCAGAAGAAGAGGCTGGTACATTTAATTTTGAAAACGATTTCTTAACTGAATATTTTGATATGGGAGCATTAAAAGGAAAATATTATTGTTTCCCAAGAAGCTGTGATAGCGTTATTACTTTCTATAATAAAAAATTATTAACTACTGCAGGTGTTGATCTTTCTGTTATTAAAAATGGATGGACATGGGACACATTTATGAATGTTCTTGACACATATAGAAAATATTTAGATACAACATCAAATGCTAATACATATTATTGCTTAGATGCTAACCTTACAACTTGGTTATCAGTTTGTTACCCAATGCTTAAGAGTTTTGGTGGTAATGTTGTTGATGAAAACAAAAATGTATTAGTTAATAGTGCTGAAACAAAAGCTTGTTTATCTCTTGTTAAAGAAATGGCAGAGAAAAAATATATTGTTGCAGATACAACAACTCCTGGATCGAGTTTTGAAACCGGAACTGCTCCATTCTTATTCCAATCAGCAAGTGTTTCATTATTTGCTGAAAGAAGAGAATTAAAAGGCAATATGGATGTTGTTTCTTTCCCATTAATTATGAACAATAATACTCCAAAAATTGGAAGTGGAATTGCTGGATATACTATTAATTCTAAATGTAAAGAAAAAGTAGCCGCTTGGAAATTCTTAGCTAAAATGCTTTCCAAAGAAGGTCAAAATGCTATGGCAAATGGTGGATTAAATTTACCTTCAATTAGAAAAGATCTCCAAGATTTTACCAATGATGAAGTTAAATGGGGTGGAAATTATAGAAATCTTAATTTAAGTGCTTATACATATGGTGGAGAATATAAGATTTCAAGTGACTTCTTATCAGTAGTCGATGTTAAATATAAAGCTAAATTAGACGAAGCTGTCAGAAATATGTTTGCTTATGCAACAAGATTTGATAAGACAGTTGACGATGCTGTTAACAGTTGTGAGAAAGCTCTTAAGAATGCTTTAAAATAATAAGGATTTAATATAGTTTTTAAAAATATGGAAAAATATTTACACGTTAGACAAGTAAAGAGAAGAAATAAATTTACTACTTTTCTTAAATCTAATTATGTTGGATGGTTATTCAATCTTCCACTTATGATTGGATTATTAGTTTTTACCTGTATTCCTATGTGTCTTTCTCTTTACTATTCATTTTTCGATTTATCTGTAAAAGCAGATGGATTAGTAGGTGAATTTGTTGGACTTGGACAATACATTAGAATATTCCAAGATGAGGAAATGGGACCAGTTGTTTTAAATACCCTCTTATTTGCAATAATTTCAGTCCCATTAAACTTAGTTTTGAGTTATTTTTTAGCTTTACTTGTTAACACTAAATTTAAATTCACTAAGTTTTTTAGAGTTATTTATTATCTTCCAGTTATTATACCAGCTGTTGTAAATGGATTTTTGTGGAAAGACTTAACTGATTCAACATTTGGTATATTTAATAAAATTTTAAATATGATTGGATTAGATAATTTTCCATTCTTTCAAAGCGCAAAAACAGCTTTATTCTCACTTATTTTGATGAATGTATGGAGTGTTGGTGGAGGAATGGTTCTTTGGCTTAGTGCATTTAAAAATATACCAAAGCCTCTATATGAAGCAGCTAGGATTGAAGGTGCAAATGCTTTCCAAAGATTTTATAAGATAACATTACCTTTATCTACACCTATAATTTTCTATAACGCAGTTATGTCAATTATTGGAACATTACAATTTAATGGCACTTTAACTATAGGAATTAATAATGGTAAAGGTATTGATAATTCACTTTACCTATATGGAGTTAAAGTTTGGTTTGAAGCTTTTAAGAGTGGTGATATTGGATATGGCGCTGCTCTTAGTTGGTTATTATTTATTGTTATTGGAATACTTACATTTATTATGTTTTCAACATCTAAATGGGTATATTATCAGGAGGATTAATTATGATACTTCAAGATCCTTTTGTATATAGAGCTAGAAGAAAAAATGATATAGCTAGAGGTTGGAATAAGACAAAAGTATATCTTTTCCTTCTTATAATGGTTGTTTTAGGACTAATTTTGGTATTCCCTTATTTTTATATGATTTCTAAATCATTAATGAACGAAACTGAGGCTATTAGTCCAAATCCTCCATTATTCCCAAGCATTCCTCAATGGCAAAACTATATTAAATTATTTACTGAAAACGGATATTTTAGAGCAACAGTTAACTCATTAATTGTTTGTGCTTTTAATTGTATAGTTGTTCCTCTTTCAGCTTCTATTATTGCTTATTCATTTGCAAAGTTAAGATGGAAAGGAAGAAATATCATGTTTGTTTTAATGATGTTTACAACAATGCTTCCTGCTGTAGCAACTCAAATACCACTTTATGTTATGTATTCTAATATGGGTTGGATTGATACTCTTCTTCCTTTGACGATTCCTAATCTTTTTGGAGGTGGAGCTAGCTATATATTTTTATTAAGACAATATATGATGGGAATTCCTAACGATATGAGCGATGCTGCTAGAGTTGATGGAGCTAATCCATTTAGAATCTTTATAAATATCATCTTACCAAATTGTAAGCCTATTTTACTTTATATTGCGGTTACTGTATTTATTACAAACTGGGGTGATTATTATGGACCTCTTGTTTATATGACAAGCGATAATGCTCCTTACACCCTTGCTTATTTAATTTATAAAAATTCAACTGAAAGCGATGTTGCTGCACAACTCGCTGCTATACGTATGGCTGGAGGAGTATTTATGACAATTCTTCCAGCAATTATATTTACCTTCTTCCAAAAACAATTAACAGAAGGTGTATTAACTAGTGGTTTGAAAGGATAAAATATGAAAAAACATATCTATTTCCCAATTGCTTTAGTAGCTTTATGTGTCGTTAGTAGTTGTACTTCAAATAATGAAGTTAAGAGAGTAGAAGATACAAGAGATCTTACTGACTTTGAATTTACAACTAATAATTTAACAACAACTGATGATTTAGGACGTACATTATCATTAGGTGATACAAGAAGAGATGATAAATTAGTTGGTATTTTCTACCATGTTTGGCATGGATATCATAATTCTTTATGTGATGATCTTGAATCTACATATAATATTTCTTATTTATTAGAAAATGATCCTAATACATTATGGGATCCTTCTATTCATCAAAAGGACTTCCATTACTGGGGAGAACCTTTATATGGATATTATAATTCAAGTGATCCTTGGGTAATTTCTAGACATATGGAGTTATTAATTAATGCAGGTATTGACTATTTAATTTACGATTTAACTAATACTGTTATTTATGTTAATGCAATAAATTCAATATTTGCTGTTTTAGATAATTTCCAAAAACAAGGATTTAAGGTTCCTAAAGTAGCTTTCTATACTAATTCAAGTAGTGGACTTACAATTTCAAGATGTTATGACAATTGGTATAAAGATAATAAATATAGTAATTTATGGTTTTCTCTTGATGGTAAAAAACCTTTAATTATTGGAAAAAAAGGCGAGGTAATGCAACTTACAAATGGTAGTGAAATCATAGATAAATTGGATATTGTTTCTGGAGTTTGGCCAACTGATCCTTTCCAAGATCCTGAAGCTTTTCCTTGGATGAGTTGGAATTATCCTCAAGATAATTTCTATGGAACGATGAGTGTTAGTTTAGCTCAACATCCAGGTATGAGAATGAGCGAAGGAAGCGGTAGCAATAGAGGTAGAGGATTTAATTATTCAACATATAGTGCTGATAGTGAAAACTTTAGAGCAGGGACTAATTTTGAAGGTCAATGGAAAACTGTTTTTGATACAATGGACAAATCAAAAGAAGGTTATGATGAAGAAAGCGAAGTAAATAATGTATTTATTACTGGGTTTAATGAGTGGATTGCTCAAAAATTAGTTGATGGTAATGGACAAGTTTATTTTGTCGATACATTTAATGAAGAATATTCTCGTGATGTTGAGATGTGTAAAAATGGATATGGCGATAATTTCTACTGCCAAATGGTTGAAAATGTAAGAAAATTTGCTTTTACAGAGGGAAATCACTATATTTACGAAAAACATACAATCGATATAAATGATTCAAGTTTAGAAGGATGGAAAGACGTTAAAAATTCCTATGTAGATTTAGCAAATGATTGTATTGCTAGAGATTATGCTTCTGCTGATCAACATTCTCATTATGTGGATAATACAAATAGAAACGATATAGTAAAAACTTCAATTACACATGATAATGATAATTTATATATTAAAGTTGAAACTAAAGAAGACTTAACAGTTAGAGAAGAAAATGATAAAAACTATATGAATATTTTGCTTAATACTAAGAAAAATGAAGATTCATTTAATGGTTTTGATTATGTAATTAATAGAAGTGTATTAAATGGAAAAGCTAGTATTGAAAGACTTAGAAAGGACTTTGTTACAGAAAAGGTTGGTGAATGTGACATTGTTATAAAAGGTAATGTACTTCAAGTTGCTATTCCTTTAAAAACACTATCATTAAGCGCTCAAAATTGTAATTTAAGTGTAAAAATTACTGATAATTTAAAAGACGAAAAGGATATTTTAGATTACTACGTTAGTGGTGATTCAGCTCCTTTAGGAAGGTTAGGTTATGAGTATGGCTATTAGTAAAAATAGATGGAAAAACATATTAATTTTCTCTTTATTAGGAGTTTCGCTTATGGGTTGTAATTCTAATTCTAATGGAAATAATAACAATACAAATAATAACTTAGAAGTTGATAAGAGAAATCTATCTTATTCAGATTATGCTTTATATAATCTTTGTGGTGAAGATGCATTAAATAGACGTGTTGAAAGAGTAGATGGATTGAAAAATGATAAAACAAGATATGTTGGAATATTTTATTCAGTTTGGCTTGGACAACATACATATAGTCAAAGTGGAGTTTACGATATTACAAAGCTTGAAATGAGCGAAGAAGGTAGAGTTGCTTTAAGTGCAACAAGTAATAATGGACTTAGTAAAGTAGGGGATTTCCATTTTTGGGGAGAACCTTTATATGGATATTATTCTATGACTGATAAGTTTGTTTTAGCTCGTCATATGGAATTATTAACTAATGCCGGTATTGATTACCTTTGTATTGATAATACGAATAATGTTGTATATCAAAATCCAACATATGCCCTACTTGATTTACTTTTAGAATTCCAAAAACAAGGAATTAATGTTCCAAAAGTAATGTTTTATACAAATAGTTTTAGTGGAGATACAGTTGATAAAATATATGATAAATTTTATGTAAGTGGAAAATATGATAGTCTTTGGTTTTCTCCTAATGGTAAACCAATGATTATTGGAATTACTAGAAATAGTAACGGAGCAAGCGATCAAACAAGATTTGATCCAAACTTTGATTCATATATTAAAGATGAGATGCTTAACTATTTTGATGTAAAAGAAAGTGAATGGCCTAATGGTATAAAAAATGATAATTCAATACCTTGGATGAGTTGGGAATATCCTCAATATGTTCATGATGGATCAATCGCAGTTCCAGTAGCTCAACATTCTCATTCTAAAATCTATGTTTCAAGCAAAGATCCTGAATGTAGTAGAGGTTATAACAATATTACTAATCAAGTTGATAGTGATTTTAGAGCTGGAACTTCTTTTCAAACAATGTTTGATAACGCAAAAAGCGATGAAAGAGTGAACAATATTTTAGTTACATCTTTTAATGAGTGGATGGCAATTAAACAGCCAGATGCTACATTTGGTGATGTTTATAATGAAGAATTTTCTCGTGATATCGAGATGATGAAGGGTGGATATAATGATAATTTCTACATGCAACTTGTAAAGAACGTTAGAGAATTTAAATATACACCTTGTAAAGAATATAAGAAAAATAATTTCTCAATTGATATTGAAAATGGTGTTGATTCTCTTTGGGATGCTATAAATAGTGGCTATCAAGATTTTGAAGGAGATGCAATCAAGAGAGATTCAGTTGGAGCAGTTAATGGTCTTAGATATGTTGATAATAGTGCTAGAAACGATATTAAATTAGTAAAAGTTACTAATGATGCTAAAAACATATATTTCTATATTGAATGTAAAGATAATATTACTCCATATAATGGAACAGATGAAAATTACATGAATATTTGGTTAAAAACAAATAGTAAAGACCCTTCTTTTAATGGTTTTAATATTCTTATTAATAGAAATATTAAGAATAATGAAGCCAGTGTTGAAAAGAGCAAGGGTGGATATTTATTTGAAGAAATTGGAAAGGCAAAAATATCAATCAATGACAATATTATGCAAGTAAAAATACCTAAAGAAGGAATTGATTTTGATAAAGAAAATTGCTTTGAATTCAAGGTTGCAGACAACGTTACAAATTATAAAGATATTATGGATTATTATGTTACAGGTGATGTAGTTCCACTCGGGAGATTAAGATATGGCTATTAAAAAAGTATTGTTTTTGCTAGGTGTTTCTTCTCTTTTAGTAGGTTGTTCGTCAACTAATACAAATGAAGAAACAAAAAAGGAAGAAGAAAGAATTATGCATAATGAATCTATTTATAATGATGGAGTAAATTATTCTAAATCATTATGGGAAAAACCTGAATATTATTTCGATGAGACACTTGATGTAGAAGAAATAAAAGGTCTTTATATAAGAAGTGATTATATGGGACAAGAAAGTTATGCTTTTGCTTATTTAGGATATCCTAATGTTGAAAACAAGAAGGATTTACCAGCGATTTTGCTTCTTCATGGAGGTGGAGGAACTGCTTATTATGAATGGGTTAAAAGATGGAATGAAAAAGGATTCGTCGCTTTAGCTATTGATTTAGAAGGTCATGTTCCTTTAAAAACTGGAAATTTAGGATCTTATCCAACTGATTTATATACAAAGAGTCAATATAGTGCTCCAAGTAACGTAAATTTAAATGATGGAAATAAAGATATTGAAGAAACTTGGTTATACTATGCAACAAAAACAGCAATTATTGGAAATTCCTTCTTACATAATTTAAGTGAAGTTAACAAACAAAAAATCGGATTATGTGGCATTTCTTGGGGAGGATATATCTCTTCAATTATTAGTGGATATGATGATAGATTTGACTTTGTAATTCCTATTTACTGTTTAGTTGGAATGGAAGAAAGTGGAACTCCAATTGGAGGATATGTCACTCAAAATCCTAAATTTAGAATTTTTGATGATATCACCCCACTTACTTTAGTTGATACACCTATTCATTTTGTTATTTCAAATAAAGATCAACATGAGAATATATTTAATGCAAGTGAAATTTGTGGATTAACTAAGAATGGAACTTTATCAATCATTGAAAATTTTCCACATTCACATTTTGATGCAGTTTATCAGATTGAACCATACGAATTTGCTTTAAGAGAAATTAACAATGAACAAAATTTAAAAGTAGAAATTAATGAAAATAAGGTAAGTATCGTTGGAGATATAAATAAAGTAGCTAGTGTTGAGTTATATGAAGCAGATGAGATTAACCTTACACCAACTACAACATATTATTCGACTTCTTTAGATGTTGCTAAAGAAAACGAATTAACATTGGACAATAATACTACTTATTATTACGTTTCTGTTCATGATGTAAAGAACGTTGTAATAAGTTCAAAAGTATTAAAAAAATAATTTTTTAAAGGGAGGATGCAAAAGCATTAATTATGAAAAAATTATCAATTCTTGCACTTGCTGCAACCGCTTTATTAATTAGCGGTGCAAATGGAATAGCAGCAAATAATAATTTACATAGCGTTGTTAGTACTACAAAAAATGCTGCCGGAGATATAACAAATGTATCTGTAGCAGGCACATATAATAGTAGTGATTGGTTTACCACTGCAACAAATATTGCTATTGGTCTTAACAATATTACAAAATCAAATGGTTTTGGAATTTTATGTAGTACATCATATGGAGTAAATAGCCCAGCTATTGAGTTATATGATGCAAATATGAACTTAACTACAATTTCTAGTGTTGAAGGCTTTGGAAATCAAATCTTATTAAATAGAGGAGCTGCACATAATTATAATGGATACTTTTTAAATGTTCCTGCAGGACTTCATTTATTAATGGGTTCTCCATTTACTTCATCTAGTGATTATGTAGATGAATATCTTCATTTTGATACTGCTCAATATTTTTATTGTGAAGTTGCAAATGGTGAACAAGGACAATGGACTGCTGTTGAAATGCCAAGTGAAGTCACTGTAGCTAATGATAATGTTACTTTAGCATCTGGTGAAACTCTTGCAATCGGAGCTTCAAAAGTTGGTGGAACTGATTTACTTAAATATTCATATTCTACAAGCGATAATACAGTTGCATCAGTTTCAAGTGATGGAACAATTACTGCAAATAATGCTGGTACATGTACAATTACTATTAAATATGGTGTTGTTACAAAAACTATGTCAGTTACTGTTACAGGTGCTGAAGCTGTTCAAACAGGTATTAAAATTAAAACTGGAAAAACAATTAGTACAACTGAATGTAAAGGCTATTCATTATCAGAATTAACAGCTGTAAAAATGTATGGTGATGTTGAAGGTGATCAAATTGTAATCACTGAAGATATGATTAGTGGCACCTTTGATAAAAATGCTGTTGGTGAATATACATTAACTTTAACTAGCGATGGATTTAGCGATACATTTACAGTTACTGTTACACCAATTCCAGTTATTTCAATGGGTGAATTAGTAGAAGGTTATAATTTTGGAAATAATTCTGGTTGGGGTAATTTCTACATTGTGACAACTTCTCCAGATGTTAGTCATTATGTTGATTTAACAGGCGAAGCCTTAGCTGATGTTGCTTCATCTATTGAATTAAATGGTGCTCCTGTTGAAGTTAATGGAATTAAGCAACTTGGTGGTGGAAGATATGAATTCTATTTTAAAGATCCAACCTTCAAAGCAGGTGATGTACTTACAATTAAAGAAGGATTAAAAATGTATCATTATAGTGGTACATTATCTGGACATACTCCAAATGGTGATGGTATTTTCTATCCAATAGGAAAATTAGATAAAGATTATAAATTTGTATATGGAAATGGATGGCATGTTTATGCTGGTGAACCAACTGAATTAACAGTAGGAATGACCGATGCATTAGTTGCAATTGGTGAAGCTCTCCAAATTCCTTATAGTGTTGGTCCTAATGGAACATATGGAACACCTCTATTTGCTAGTGAAAATCCTTCAATTGCCACAGTTAGTAATACTGGCGTTATTGAAGGTGTCAGTGTTGGTGTAACAAAAGTTACTATAACCCTTGGAAGTGTTGTTAAAGAGATTACAGTTAATGTTACTGAAGCAAAAGCAATTAAGGGTGTAAAAATTACAAATGTACCTAACTATTATTCAATAGTAGTTGGAAGCGATCCAAAAGCATTTACCCCATCTTTAACTACTGCAAAGTTAGTATTTGAAGATGATACTACAAGTAGTGAATTTGCAATTAGTGAAGGCGATTACACAATTGGTGAATTCTCAACTGCAACTGAAGGAGATATTCAAGTTCCAGTAAGTGTTACTGTTAAGGGTGTAAAATATGATACAACTTTAGCTGCTAAAGTTTATGCTTATTATGATCAAGAAGTTTATGAAGTAGGTATCGTTGATTGGTTTAGTTATGCAACATTTATTAGAGTTGATAACACATCTACAAACACTGCAAACATTACAACTTCTCCATTATTAAAGGATCAATTAAGCAAGATTAAATATACAAGAAAAGATGGTAGTGAAGTTACAATTAATGGAAACTATCAATTAGGAGCAAATATTGCTTTATTCCCATCATTCTTATATGAAAGTGAAGGACATGCAGCAATTAATGATAGTAACTATAACGCAGAAGGATACTATCAAGTAGGAGACCTTCTTACCATAGAAGAGAATTGTCCAGTATTAAAATGGACTGGTGATAAAGCTCCAACTGCTACTGATGATAATGCAATCGCTGAAGGAACTGGTGAATTTATTGTTGAAGGTTACTTCACAAAATCAGTTCAATATAAATACAATGGTTCAATTTGGACAAAATGGGTTGAATTTACTGATTTAAGTCTTGAAAAAACAACTATGGAAGTTGAAGTTGGTAAGACTGCAAAAGTACCTGCTACAAGAACTCCAGAAGATGCAACACAAGGTACATTTAGCTATGTTTCAAGTGATGAAACAGTCGTTACAGTTACTTCTAATGGTGTTATTAAAGGTATGAAACCTGGAACTGCAACAATTACTGTTACATTAAGTGATCCTGATTATCCAGAAAAAACAAAGACTGCTACATTAACAGTTACAGTTACTGATAAGATTACTGGTTTTGCTTTAGATAGTGAAGAAACATTAAATGTCACAAAAGGAACAACTGAAGAAGAGTTACTTAAGATGTTAAGTGGAACATTCACTTGGGCAAGTGGTAAGAAAGAAGGCGCAGTTGATTTTACAAGCGCAACAATTAAGAACTATGATAAGGACACAGTTGGAGAACAAACAATTGTTGTTTCAGTCGATGTAGATGGTACAAAGGTAACTTCTAATATCACAATTAATGTTGTTAAAAAGTCTGGCTGTGGTGGATCAATTTTAGCTACAAGTGCTATTGTTTCATCATTAGCTATTGTTGGTGGAGCTATTGCTCTTGCTAGCAAGAAAAAAAGAAAATAACTAGTAAAACAATATAAATTTTAAATAAAACGCGTTATAAGGGGATTTAATATTATGTTCAAACTAAATGAAATTAAGATTAATTACATGATTGAACCTTTAACAATTAGAAATGATGTTAAAGTATTATGGAATTATGATTTAAATACTTTAGAAGAACAAAAAAGCTATCAAATCATAGTTAAAAATGAATTTGGAGAAATAATCTACGACACTTCTTTAGTAGAAACATCTGCTATGGAATGTAAACTAGAAGGCATTAATTTGCCTTCTAGGTCAAGATTTAATGTTCTTTTAAAAGTAATATCTATTACAGGAAATCAAGAAACAAAAGAGACATTCTTTGAAACTACATTAAATGATGATGAATGGAAAGGTAAATGGACATCAATTCCTGACTCTTTTAATGGTGGAACACTCTATTTTAGAAAACAATTTAAATTAGAAAATAAGAAAATTAAAAGAGCTAGATGCTACGTCTGTGGAATTGGATATCATGAATTATATATTAATGGTAAAAAGGTTAAAGATTCAGTATTAAATCCTGGTGTAACAAATTATGATTTAACATTACTTTACGACACCTATGAGTTAGAACCATTTTTAGAAAATGGAGATAACGTCATGGGTGTTGAAGTTGGATATGGTTGGTATGGAAGTCGTAAATTATTGCTTCAACTTTATGTAACTTATGAAGATGGAAGCGAATACGAAGACCATTCGACTTGTAATTATGGTTGGTGGGTAACTGGAACGCCAATTATTGATAATTCTATTTATGGTGGGGAAATTTATGATGCTAGAAAAGAAGAATTAACAGCTCCTCATTGGTGTAAAAAAGAATTTCAACCAACATGGGCAAATGGATGGATGTATACCATTCTTACTCAAAATCCAGTTGGAAAACTTACTCCTCAAGAAATTGATCCAATCCGTGTCTTAAATGAATTTGATGTGTATAAAACAATTCAAATTGATAAAACTCACATAGTCTATGATTTTAATCAAAATATGGCTGGTTGGGCAAAAATTAAAGTTGAAGGTAAAAGAGGAAGTAAAGTAACTTTAGTATATGCTGAAGGATTAAAAGAAGATAATCATGTAAATCAACTTAATTTAAGAAGTGCAAGATGTAGTGATACATATATTCTTAAAGGTGAAGGAGTTGAAGAATATGCTCCAAGATTTACATATCATGGATTCCAATATGTCGAAGCTATCATTGAAGGTGAAGTTAATATATTATCGATAAAAGGAATGCATGTACATAGCGATGTTAAGGTTGTTGGTAGTTTTAGATGTAGTGATGAAATATTGAATAGATTGCACAAAATGGCAGTTATTACTGAGCAAAATAATCAATATTCCATTCTTACCGATTGTCCTCAAAGAGATGAAAGATTTGGTTGGTTAAATGATGTTTCAAGTAGACAATTCCAAACAAATTTTAACTTTGATATGGATAGATTTTATAACAAAGTTGTTCATGATATTTATGAAACTCAAAATGAAGAAGGAGCAATTGCAGATACTGCTCCATATTATACCGGTGGACAACCTGCAGATACTACGACTGCTTCATACTTATTATTAGCTTTATCAACATATAAATTATATGGTGATAAGGAATTGGTAATTAAAGAATACGACGGTTTAAAGAAGTGGGTTGAATATCTTCTTTCTAAACAACATGGATACATCATGGATTATTATTACTATGCTGATTGGGTATCTCCTCAAACATTAAAAAATAGTAATAGTGATGGTATATTTATCTCAAGTTTATTCCTTCATTGGCATTTAAAATTAATTGCTGAATTAGCAAATATTGCCTCAAGAAAAGAAGATTATGAAAGATATTCTTTAATGGTAAAAGAAAGTAAAGAAGCAATTAATAAAAAATATTATCATGAAGAAACACACTCATATTCACTATCTACTCAATGTGAAAATGCTATGGCAATTTGGTTAGATGTTTGTGAAGAAAAAAATAAGAAAGACGTATTTGATAATATTGTAAAAGACATTATTCATAACAATTATCACCTTACTTGTGGTAATCAAGGATATAGACATGTTTTCTATTTACTTTGTGAATATGGGTATGGTGATTTAGCTATAAAAGTATTGAAAAACGAAGAATATCCTGGATGGGGATATATGGTAAAAATGAATGCTTCAACTATTTGGGAAAGATGGGAAGCTGAAATGCAAAATGAAATGCATAGTTTTGATCACCCAATGTTTGGTAGTTTTGATGCTATTTTCTACCATTATTTTGGTGGCATTCAATATGATGGAGTTGGCTGTGATAAAACAGTTATTCATCCTTATGTAGTAGATTCATTATCTTTTGTTGAATCTTCATTCAAGACAGTTAAAGGGACATTTACTTCTAATTGGAAGAAGGTAGGTGAAAATGTTGAATATTATATTGAAATACCTGTTAATTTGAAGATTAAAGTAATTATTGATAGAGAAATTGAATCTATTAATGGAACAAAAGCATATGGTAAAGAATTTTATTTAAGTGGAGGGCACTATACTATTATTAGTAAGTGAAGATTTATGAAAAATATATTAAGTTATCCAGTTTTAATTGAGGTCTGTGATATCATAGATAAGATGTATCAGTTAGGTTGGGATGAAAGAAATGGCGGAAATGTTTCCTACTTGCTTGAAGAAAATGAATTAAAAGAATATTTAGATTTAAGTAAGGTTTTAAGAACATATCCATTAAACTTTGATGCAAGCGAACTAAAGGGAAAGTATTTTCTTGCAACTGGAACTGGAAAGTATTTTAGAAATACAAAGAAAGATCCTGAAACTAATTTGGGCATTTTTAGAGTAAGTGATGATGGATTAAATGCTGAATTAATTTGGGGATATAAAGATGGTGGTAGATCCACAAGTGAAACTTATGCCCACCTTATGTGTCATGCAACAAGATTAAAAGTTGATCCAAAACATAGAGTAGTTATTCATTCACATCCTACTAATATATTAGCTTTAACCCATATTCTTCCTAATGATGAAAAAATATTTACTAAAGAATTATGGAAGGTTATGACTGAATGTATTGTTGTTTTTCCTGAAGGAATTGGCGTCCTTCCTTGGATGCAATGCGGCACTTATGAAATAGGTGTTGAAACATGTAAGAAAATGACTGATAGAAGATTAGTTGTTTGGGGTTTACATGGTATTTATGGTGTTGGAGAAACAATTGATGAAGCTTTTGGACTTATTGAAACAGTTGAAAAAGCAAGCGATGTCTACCTTAAATATCGTAATTTTAAGGAAATAAATACAATTAGTGATGAAAATTTAAAGGGTATAGCCAAATTTTATGGAGGAAAGCCAAGAGAAGGCTATTTAGATTAATGGAAAAATATTATCTTGCTATTGATATCGGAGCAACAAGCGGGAGACACATTCTTGCTCATTATAACGAAAATAATGAACTTGTTTTTGAAGAAGTCTATCGTTTTTTAAACAAAATTAATAAAAAAGATGGTCATTTATATTGGGATGTAGATTTATTATTCAAAAACATTGTTGATGGTTTAAAAGAATGTTCTAAATTAAACAAAATTCCAACGTATATTGGAATCGACACATTTGGTGTTGATTATTGTTTGCTTGATGAAAACGATAATTTAGTAAGAGATATTTATTCATATAGAGATTATAGAACTGATATATCCCTAGTAGAATTTGAAAAAGAGATGGGAATTGATATACTTTTTGCAAAAACCGGTGTATATCCTCATTCATTTAACACTTTATACCAATTATATGATGATAAGATGAAAGGATTGTTAAAGAAAACAAAAACCATCATGTATTATCCTTGCTATTTAGCTTATCTTTTAACTGGTGTAAAAAATAATGAAATCTCTATTGCTTCTACAAGCGGAATGTTATCAAAAGATACAAAAGAATATGATGAAGACATTTTAAAGATTCTAGGCATTAGTAAAGATGTATTTGCTCCAACAATTGAAGCTAGACACATTATTGGCGAACTTAGTGAGAAAATTCAAAAAGAAGTTGGATTTAATGCTATTGTTAAACAAGTTTATTGTCATGATACGGCTAGTGCTACAATTGGAGCCTCTACTACAAAGGAAGAAATATTCATTTCAAGTGGTACATGGTCATTAATTGGTGTTATAAATGACAAATACTTAACTAGTAAAGAAATTTACGAACAAGGTTTTACAAATGAATTAAATTCTAAAAACGAAGTTAGATTTTTAAAAAATATTGTTGGAATGTTTATCATCAACGAAATTGAAAAAGAACAAAAAGAAAGAATTAAAATTACAACTATTGTTGAAATGGCAAAACAAGGAACTAATTATAAGGAAATATTTGATCCAACTTTACATAAATTTTTAGCTCCTGTTTCAATGGAAAATACAATTAAAGAGGACTTTATTTTAAGAAATATTGTTCCTCCTCAAAATTTAAATGAATTATTCTATTGTGTTTATAATTCATTAGCTCATGCATATAAAGTCGCTGTTGAAGATATAGAAAAGTTAACTAAAAAAGAATATAAAACCATCAAAGTTTTTGGTGGAGGTAGTAAGAATAAATTTTTAAATCAATTAACTGAGGAAATAACCCACAAAAAAGTGGTTGAAGGACCAAGTGAAGCAACAGCTTTTGGAAATGTTTTTTCATTAATTGATTAGAAAGGGGTCATTATGGCTTTATTTAAAAAATTAACAAAAGAAGAGAAGATTCAAGCAAAAGAAAGAGAAAGAATTCATAAAGAAGTAATAAAAGCAGAAAATGAATATCGTAAAGAAGATAAAATTCCTCATGAAGGTGCTTTTGTAACATTAGAGCATATAAATAAGATTTATGATAATCATGTTCAAGCAGTTTATGATTTTAATTTGGACATAAAGCCAAGAGAATTTATCGTCTTTGTTGGACCAAGTGGATGTGGTAAATCTACAACTTTAAGAATGATTGCTGGACTTGAAAACATTACATATGGAAATTTGTTCATAAATGGAATCTATAGCAATGATTTAGAACCAAAAGATAGAGATATCGCCATGGTTTTCCAAAGTTATGCTCTTTATCCTCATATGAGCGTATTTGATAATATGGCATTTGGATTAAAGATTAGAAAACATCCAACACTAAATGTTGATACAGTTCTTTTAAAAGAAAAATTGAATATTGTCATTAATTTAGAAAAACAATTATCAAAAAAAGAAAACGAGTTAAAAGATATTGAAATTAAAATTAAAAAAGATAGTTCATTAGAAACAATTTTTGATGGAAAGAAAGTACTTTTAACAACAGAAATTACTGAATTAAAAGACAAATTAAAATTAGCTAATGAAGAATATATGAAAGTTAAAACAACCCCTGTTTTAATTAAAGACAAAGATAAAATTAGAAGATTGAATAATGATCTTAAATTTTATGAATCAAGTTTAGCTAAACTTCATAAGCAACTTGAAAAAACAAAAAAAGCTATAAATAATGCTGCTAATGAGGTATTAATTATAGAATTGAATAAAAATATTGATTTAGCAAATGAAAATATTAAAAGAACAAAGGATGAAATTACTTATTTAGAAAATAATGATGTTGTTGTTTATAATAATAAACATTTAACAAAAAGAGAAGTAAGAGAGCAAGTAGTAAAAGCTGCTAGAATTCTTGATCTTGAAGATTATTTAGATAGAAAACCATCTGCTTTAAGTGGAGGTCAATGTCAAAGAGTTGCTTTAGGAAGAGCAATTGTTAGAAATTCAAAATTATTCTTAATGGATGAACCACTTAGTAACCTTGATGCTAAACTTAGAGTCCAAATGAGAAGTGAGATTGTTAAGTTGCATAATCAATTAGAAACTACAACAATTTACGTTACTCACGATCAAACCGAAGCTATGACGATGGCAAGTAGAATAGTTGTTATGTCTAAAGGCTATATTCAACAAATTGGAACTCCTAAAGAGATTTATAATCATCCTGCAAATATATTTGTTGCTTCATTTATTGGAAGCCCTGCAATGAATATATTTGATTGTGAATATGATAATGGAAAATTGAATATTTGTAGTGAATTTAACATCGATTTACCAACTGAATTTATTGAAGCCCATGATAAATTTATTAATACTCAAATTAAGGAATTAGAAGCTAAAAAAGAAGAATTAAGCAAAGAAATCGATGGTTATTTACAATATCAAGAACAATTAGCTAAGAAAGAAGTCAAGAAAGTTAGTAGCAATATCTTAAACAATAAGGATCATTATGAATATAACAAACTTGAATTAGCAAGTGTTGAAAATAAGCTTATTAAATATAGAGAATATATTTTAACAAACAAACACAATATTAAATTAGGTATAAGACCTGAAGACATTGTCCGTTTAGAAGATAGAACAAGTAAACACAATCTAGGTAAACAATTTGTTTCTTCTGTTATAGTTCCAGAATTACTAGGACATGAATATTACGTTCATTTCAATTTAGGTAATAATGAATTAATCGCCAAGATCCAAGGAAATGATAATATTCAAGCAGGAGATAAATTAGAATTAGCATTTAATATGGATTTCTTACATTTATTTGATGATGTTTCTACAAAACTTATAAAATAGTTTATATAAATAATTATCATTTTTGATAATAAAGGAAGCGAAAATGAAAAATAATTGGATTACAAACCGTAATGAAATAGCAACTTTACCAGAGTTTAGAAAAGAAGTTGTAATTAATAAGGAAATTAAAAAAGTAATATTATACGCTACATGTATTGGACTTTATGATATAAAGATAAATGGTTTAAATTTAACTAATACAATGTTTAAACCAGGATATACTAACTATTATAAAAGAGTTCAATATCAAACATTTGATATAACTAATCATTTAAAACAAGGTGCTAATTTATTTGGATTCATTCTTGCAAAAGGATGGGCTAGTAGCGAACATTTTTCATGGTGTAAACATCCTTATTATGATGAATCTTATTTAAATATTGAAATAAGAATTGAATATAAAGATAAAACAAAAGAAATAATTTATAGTGATGATTCTTTTGATGTTTTTACTTCTCAAATTATAAGTAGCGAGATTTATGATGGTGAAGAACAAGATTTAACAATTGTACCAAAATATGTAGGAAAAGCTAGTAAAATTGACTTTAAAATTAGGATGGATAAACAAGAAGGAGAGGATGTAATTGAAGATGAAACGATTTATCCTCGTAAAATGTTTGTTACTCCAAAAAAAGAAGTTATGATTGATTTTGGTCAAAACTTTGCTGGTAATATTGAATTTGAAATAGATGGGAAAAAAGGTGAAATTTTATCATTTTTACCAGGAGAAGTTTTAGATAAGAATGGAAACTTCTATTTTGATAATTACCGCGATGCTAAATCATATTTTAAATATACATTAAAAGAAGGAAAAAATATTTTAAGACCATTATTTTCTTTCCAAGGATTAAGATACATAAAATTAATTGATATTCCTTCTTCTTTTAATATTAATTGCTTAAAAGGACGTGTAATTCACTCTAATATTCAAAGAACATGTTATTTTGATTGTGGAAACGAAAAAATTAATCAACTTTATCACAATATTATTTATGGACAATTATCTAATTATTTAGATATACCAACAGATTGTCCTCAAAGAGATGAGAGACTTGGTTGGCTTGGTGATGCTCAAGTATTTGTAAAAACTGCTAGTATTAATTTTGATGTTCATAAGTTCTTTAAAAAGTGGCTAAGAGATCTAAACTTAGGTCAACATGAAGATGGTTCTGTTGAAGGAACAGCTCCTATTATTAAAAAGAGTGTAAGAGAAATTTCATCTGGATGGGGTGATGCAATTACTATTTGTCCTTATGAAATTTATTTAGCTTATAATGATAAAAAGATTTTAAAAGATAGTTTGCCTTATATGAAAAAATGGGTTGACTATATTAGAAATCAAGGAGATAACGAATATCTTTGGGACAGTGGGTTCCATTTTGGAGATTGGGTAAGTTTAGATGCTCCATATGGAAGTTATATTGGCGCAACAGATGTTAGATTAATTGCTACTGCTTATTATGCAATTTCTACTAAAATAGTTGCGAATTCACTACGAATTTTAAATCAAGATTCTAAAGAATACGATGATCTTTACGATAATATAGTTAAGGCTTTTCAAGATAAATTCTTAGTAGATGGACTTCCAATAGGTGAAAAAGCTATTGAAGGAAGTGCAAAAGAACAAACCGGATATACACAATGTGCTCTTTCTTTAATTATTAATTTTGATTTAGGAAAAAAAGAAGATATAAAGAAACAAACGGAAGCTCTAGTTGAATTAATCGAAATGAATGGAATGAGAATGACAACAGGCTTTATTGGTACTCCATACATTTTAAGAGCATTAACAAAGGGTGGAAGAGTTGATATCGCTTATAAGTTATTGCTTCAAGAAAAAGCTCCTTCATGGATTTATTCTATTAATAAAGGAGCAACAACAATGTGGGAACATTGGGATTGTATTAACGATAAAGGAGAATTTTGGAGTCCTAATATGAATTCGTTTAATCATTATGCTTATGGTAGCGTATTTGATTGGATATTTAATTATGCTGCAGGTATTAACATTATTAAACCTGGGTATGAATATGTTTACATTAAGCCTTATCCTTCAAAAGATTTAGGGCACCTTGATGTAAAATTTAAAACAAAATTTGGATATTTATGTGTGAGATGGTATTTTCAAGATAATGCAACTATATATGAAATTTCTATTCCAAAAGGTATGAAAGCAAGAATAGAGATTAATAATAAAGTATATGAAGTAGAAAAAGGAAAATACATGTTTTCACATGAATAATATAAACTAGGAGGAATAATACAATGAAAACTGTAAAAGACAAGTATTTAGTCGTTGGAGCTGATTTTGCTGGTTATCCATTAAAAGAAGCTGTTTGCAAACATTTAAGAGAGAAGGGATGGAAGATTCTTGACTTAGGAGTTACTGATCCAAATGTTGAAGATACAGAGAACATGTTCCATAGAGTTGGTTTAAGAGTAGGTGCTAAAATTAGTGAAGGTGAATATGAAAGAGCCCTTCTTTTCTGTGGAACTGGTATGGGAATTCATATTGCTGCTAGTAAATGTCCACATGTTCATGCTGGTGTTGTTGAATCTGTTCCTGCCGCTTTAAGAGCTATTACTGGAAACGGTGTTAATGTTCTTGCAATGGGAGCTTTCTATGTTGCACCTCAAATGGGATGTGATATTGCTGATGCATATTTAAATGCAGAACTCGGAAGTGGTTATGAATGGTGGTACAATTTCTATGAATTCCATAAATTAGCTATTGATGAATTAGAAGCCTTTAATTATGAAGAATATAAAAAGAATGGCTTTAAGATGAAACATCTTGGTGATTATCCATTAAAATTAGAAACCAAACCAGAAGATAAATAATATTAAATTTAAAGCAAAATCCTCTAAGAAATCTTAGAGGATTTATTTTTCCCAATATTGTTTACCCCAATTATCATAATCATATTTACTATCATATGAATTACATTCGTAATCTATATAAAATAATGTACCATTTGTATCTACAATAAAATTAGTAGGATAATAATCAATATTCAATCCTTTATTTTTACATAATGTTTGCATATTTTTAACTTGAGTTAAATGTTTATTATTTAGTTTGTTTTCATTTACTAAATCCATAATAGTTGGTCCATCTATATATTCTTTAACAATTCTTTCATTTAAAAAATCTATATCAATCATTTTAGGTATATTAATGCTTGTTTCTAATAGCCTTCGATAATCGTTATATTCAGCTTCAATTTTGTTTCCAAAATTATAATAAGAACATGGTTCATGGTGTATTTGTTTAACAACATAAAATTCTTTATTAAATGTAACTAAATAAGAGTATCCACCCTTACCTTTTCCAAGTAATTTTACTATTATGTATTTTTTGTTATTAACAATAATTTAACCATATTTTTATTATATCAAAACTTATAAAAGTGAAAAACCATATTAAATCCTAACTATTTATTTTAAAATTGATATTTTTAGTTATAATAATTGTATGAGTATTATTAATTCTTTTGATAAAAATAGTAAACCTTTTATTAGACCTTCTGACTTTTGCTCTAAAGGTAATAAATCATATAAAACATTAATTGTTACTTTTTCATGTAAATTAAAAAATTTATTATTAGAAAAAGGTATGATCGAACCAACTGAACATAATGTTAAAAGTGTTGCAGGTTCAAATCCTATTTATTTAATTAAAAACACTAATATTTTATTATTCTTTACTTACGTAGGAGGACCTGTAACTGTTGGACTTTTAGAGGAAATTATTTATATTTTTGATATTAAAAATATAGTAATGTTTGGGAGTTGTGGAATATTAGATAAATCAGTAAATGAATGTGATTTAATTATTCCTACTTTTGCATATAGAGATGATGGTACAAGCTACCATTATGTTGAACCAAGCGATTACATAGAAATAAAAAATAGTGGAGATTTAATAGGGATTTTTGAAGAATTACATATTCCTTATGTTAAAGGTAGAACATGGACTACTGATGCAATGTATAGAGAAACTATTAATAACATTAATAAAAGAAAAGAAGAAGGATGTATTGCAGTAGAAATGGAAATTAGTTCTGTTCAAGCTTTATGTCAATATTTAAACATTAATTATTTCCCATTTATTTATGGAGCAGATAGATTAGATAAAGAAATATATAATTCATCTTTACTTGGGAAATTACCAAGTGATACAAGACTTTTCCATTTTGATATCGCTACAAAAATAGCTTTAATTATTGATTCAATGTATTAAAAAATCCATATCTTTCGATATGGATATTTTTTATTTAGATATATCGTTTACTCTTTCAACTCTTTCTAAGTTTCTAGCTTTTGTTCTCCAAACAGCTTTTGAAACAACAATAAGAGCTACGCCAGCAGTTGCTGATATAATACCAAATGCATAACAAATCATAAATGATGCTACCTTAATTGCATCAGCAGGTTCAAGAACTGGATTTTGTGCTGAACCAGCTGGTAATGAAGCTGCAATCTCTAACATGGTGAATACATATAATATGATGAAAACAAGGGCGATTACTCCTCCTACAGCAGTTAATACAATTCCAGAAATAAAGAATTTCTTTTCTAATGATCTAAATTTTTTAATTTTTTCTTCCATAAATTACCTCGCAATTTTTGAAATAGTAATAGCAAGTGCTCCAGGCCCAATATGTGTAGCAACTGATAATGATAATTGATCCATCTCAACATTTTTAGAATCAATATTGAGATATTCACATGCTTCCTTCATAAATATAGTAGCACTTTCTACATCTTTAGTATAGGCAATAGCAACTCTAAAGTCATTAATATCTTTAGTATCATATTTAGTTTCTAAATCATGTTTAATAGCTTCAAGCATGACCTTTTTAGCTTTTTTAGTACCAATACATTTTTTAAAAGCATCAAGTTTTCCACCATTAATTTGTAAAACAGGTTTAATATGTAAAGCTTCACCTAAAAGAGCACCAGCAGGAGTTACTCTACCGCCTTTTTTAAGATATTTAAGAGTATCAACCATAATATAAATAGAAGATTGACTACCTTGAGATTCTAAAATTTCTTTAATTTCTTTAGCTGTTTTTCCTTGTTTAACCAAATTTAAAGCATCATAAATAGATGATTTTAAAGTAACGGAAATACGATGATTATCAACAACAAACACTTTATCTTTATATTCAGAACTTAAATTAATAGCGGTATTGCATGATTCACTTAACCCGCTGCTCATAGGAATATAAACAATTTCATCATATTCTTTTAAAGCGTTATCCCAAGCTTCAAGAACTTCACCAATAGCAGGTTGGCTAGTTCTAATATCTGCATTACTTTCTTGAAGTTCATAAAACTTATCGAAGTCAATATTTACATCTTGGAAATAAACTTCACCATTAATAAGAACGGGCATCCTCATCATTTTGACACCTAGGTTATCTAAATCTATATGTTTAATGCCTGAATTGTCATCAGTCATAATTAATGTTTTCATAGTTAAATTACCTCTTATGAATAATATTTTATATGATTTCTCGATTAAAAAAAATGTAGTAGTAATTACTAGATTAACTTGTATTTAATATATAATTAAAAATAGTTATTTTTAACAATGATTATATTATAATAATGACGATGCAAAAATTTGTTATTTTCGATTTAGATGGAACATTAATTGATACAGTTGAAGGTATTACAATTGCTGCCAATAAGTATTTAAAAGATCACAGCATTCCTTTCGTTTACACAAAAAAAGATATAAGTTCTTTTATAGGAAATGGAGCTCCTATTTTATTTAAAAGAATGATGAAAGAATATGAGTACACTGATTCAGATTATGAAGAATTTTTAACATATTATAGAGATAATCAAAAATATAGTGTTGTCTATGATTCAGTAATCTGTTGTTTAAAAGAATTAATAAAAAGAGATTATTATTTATTTATATTAAGTAATAAACCTGATAGTTTGCTTCAAATATTAATTCCTGAACTATTAAAAGATATTGAATTTAAGTATATTCAAGGTCAAGATAATAATTATCCAACTAAACCTGATGTAACATTATTAAATGAAAAAACTATTAATAAGTTTAATTTAGATCCAAAGAATGGTTTTTATGTTGGTGATAGTTATGTAGATGTTTTAACAGCTAAAAATGCTTCTTTAAAATCTATCTTTGTTACTTACGGCTATGGTGATAATCAAAAAGCAATAGATTTAAAACCAGACTATGTTATAAATGAATTTAAAGAAATAATGGAGATATTAAAATGAGTGAAAAAGAAGAGTTAATTTTTGGTTTAAGAAGATGGATGAATAAAGCAGTTCTTTATGTAGGAAGTTATACTAATGAAGAATTCTTTGATGATGAACTTGTATTTGATGCAGTAAGTTATTGTATTGAAGTAATTTCTGATATAGCTAATAGATTAGTTGGTAAATATAGTGATATTAAAGAAGAATATAAGAATGTAGATTTTAATTTATTAGCTAACATTAAATCTAAAATATATGTAAATGATAATGTAAATATTTCTTTAATTTATGAATTATGTACTAAAACTTTTAACGAAATATTAACTAATTTTTGAAAATAATATTTGGGCCTATAGTTTAGTGGGAGAACATTCCGTTCGCATCGGAACAACACGGATTCGATTTCCGTTAGGTCCACCAAATATTAAATATTATTACTTATAGTCTAATTTATTAGACTATTTTGTTTATATCTATTTAAGTTGAATTATTTTTTTTATATAATGTTAGGCGATTATTAGGAGCAATATTTTATGAAAAAGAAAATTCCAGTTTTATTATTATCTCTTTCATTAGGTTTAATTCCTGCAACAATTAGCGGATTAACTTCATGTGAAACAAAAAAAGCAGTTTATTCAATAGTAGTAAATCAAGTTTCAGGAGCTACATTAAGTGTAGATAAAATAGAAGCAAGTGAAGGTGAAATAGTAACTTTAACAATCTCTAACATCCAAAAAGGAAAAGAAGTAGAAAGAATAGAAATTAGTGATAATATCGAACTTTCTAAAGTAAATGATACTACATATACTTTTGAAATGATTAATAAAGAAGTAAGTGTATCATTAGTACTTAAAGATATTATTTATTCAATTAATGTTGAACAAGTTGAAGGTGTAACAATAAATGTTGCTTCATCTTCAATTGGAGGGAAAGAAGTTGAAATTAATGTTGTTTCTCTTCCTACAGGCAAACATATTAAAGGATTTAATGGTGTAACAGCTGAAAAGAAAGAAGAAAATAAATATGTATTTATCATGCCTTTTGATAATGTAACTATTACTCCATTATTAGATAATACTCTTTATAATGTTGAGCTAGGTGAAACAGATGGAGCTACTTTATCATTAAGTAAAGTTTCAGCAATTTATAACGAAACTATTAAAATTACAGTTTTAGATTTACCAAAAGGAAAAATTATTAGTTCTATTTTTGTAGGAGAAGGAATTAATGTTAAACAAACTTCTACAACAACATTTGAATTTAATATGCCTGCTAAAAATGTTAGTGTTTCAGCTACATTAACTTATGGTTATATTGATGGAACCATTTCTTATGCAAGTGATGCTAATTATCTTGTTACCATTTCAAATGAAGAATTAGGAAATGTTGATACAACTTCAACTGTTACTGGTTTAGCTTTTAAAGTTGTAAGAGATTATGAATATACAATTTCTATTACTAATTATGATAAAGAATTGTATCTTCCATCTTTATATTTAAATGGATCAGTTATTGAAATTGTTGATGATAAAGCAACATTTGTAGCTAATGGAGATTTACTTGTATTTTCAATTGTTGATAACTTAATTAAATATGATCTTGATTATAGTAATGAAGAAATTGAAATAGAAAACAATTTAAATTCTGCTCCAAAAGGTTCTTTAGTTAGCTTTAATGTTAAAGAAAAAGTTGGACATACTTTCTCTAGTGTAATTGTTTATACAGGTGAAAAAGATACTGATTCATATGAAGAATTAGCACTTACAGAAAATGATAGTGGTTATAAATATTCATTCACTATGGTTGCTAAAACTATACATTTTGAAGTAAGTTATAATTTAAAGAAAGTTGAACTTAATTTTGATAGTAATTCGACTTCATTTAAGTCAGTAGTTAAAAATGCTTACTATATAGAAAATGGCGTAAAAGGTGCACCAAAATACTTAAATTCAACAAATAATGATATTAATTATGGCTCAACATTAAGAATTTATTTAAATGATATTTATGGAAATGATGTAGAGTCTAATCAACATCTAAAATTTAGTTTAGAACAATTTAAGGTAAATGGAGTTGCTCATGAATTAGTCGAAACAACTGAAGAAGATGCAAAATATTATTGTGATGTAACATTACTCGATGATGTAAGTACTATTGAAATTGTTGGAAAAGAAATTGATTTTATTAAAAACACAGTTTCAATTGATAGAGAAAATGCAGCTAGTGTTTCAATATACACAAATGAAAATTTAACTGAAGAAAGTAAAACAAGTAATTATTTCTATAATAAGAAACATTATGTTCAAGTTAGCGCTTTAGAAGGCTATGCAATCGCATCAGTTAAATTTACATATTATAAATATGCTTATTCTCAAGGAAGTTATTCAAAACAATTAGTTACTATAACTCCTGAAGTTAATGGAGATATATATAGTTTTACAACAAATTCAATTTATTTTGAAAATTATTGTGAGATTACATGTACCATCACCACTAATAAAATACTTAATTATGAAGGAAAAGAATTTGTTGGTGAATGGATAGGTTGTAATGTCTATTACCCTAATGTTCATGATACAGCATTAAAATCACCAACCAGCAACTATACATTAAATCTTCAAAGTAACGGAACTATTTTGAAAAACAATAGAACTTTCTTTACTGCTGAATATCTTGATGAAACAAATAGAACTCTTAAAGAAACAGAATCATCTACAGCATATAATCGTGTTATTACATATGGAGAAAAAACTTTAATTAGTAATGATAGCAATACCAATATGTACGATAGAATCTTCTGCATTAAACCTTCAGAAGGTACTACCTCTACAGATTATAAATATATAGCTTATACCTTTGGTGAAACAGGAAGGAATTACTCATTAATTCAATGGTTTAAAATAGATAGTGAAGGCAATTATCTTCCATTTGCAGGATCATTTACAAACAACATTGACAATATTGTTTATAACGACATTGGTTTTGAATTTATTGTAGGAGAATCTTTGTTAAGTGAAGGAACTAAAACATTTAAAATTAAAGATAACTTAGGTAATGTTATTACTACAATTTCAGCTGATGATAGTTCTGCTTCTATTATTAGTGAAGAAGATCTTATTGAAAGAACTATTTCTACAAGTTCTGTAACTGGATGTATAATTACTCCAAATAAAAGCACTTGTTTACCTAATGAAACTATTACTTTAACAGTCTCTAACTTAGGAGAAGGTAAAGTAATTGATAAAGTTTACGCTAATGATGTTGAATGTAATGACAATGGAGATGGAACTTATAGTTTTATAGCACCTAGAGCTGATATTGAAATTACAGTAACTTATAAAACATTAAATACAATCACTGTTACTGAAAGTAGTGAAGCTACAATTAATGTTGATAGAACAACCGCTTACAGTGGTCAAACAGTTACTATTAGTATCAGTAATATAACTGAAGGAAAAGTAGTTGATGAAGTTAGTGTGACTGGAACTAGTGGAAACGCAGTTGTAACAAAAGTTGGTGATAATTACCAATTTGTTATGCCAAACGAAGCTGTTAATATTGCAGTTACATTTACTGATTATGTAGCTCCAACAGTCCCATTTGCAAATAGTACATATGAAGGAAGTAGAACAACAAGTGATTATGACTACGAATATGATGAATATTATTACATTACTGATACACTTAACTTATCATTTACTGAAGATGGATCTAAGGTTACAGTAACATTAACTAAAGACAACGGATATTCGGCTACTCCAAAAACATATGAAAACTTAACTTATACTTATGTTGAACCAACTGGAGAATCTACAACAGGAACAATGACAATCGCTCTTACTTCTAGTGTAACTATTACTGTAACTTATGATATAAGTGCAAATACATTTAAGATTTCAGATAACGTTACTATTAGTTATGATACCTATTATTTAGGTCCAACAACTTTAACTTTAAAAGCTTAAATATAACTAATATTCAAATTTAAAAAAAGAGGAACGATCCTCTTTTTTTGTTAAAAACCTATGTATTTCCCTTGTCTTTTTTCTTTTTCTTTATTTGAAACCACGAAGAAGGAAGTTGACTTAAAATAATTGCAATAAACATAATTACACAACCAATAATTTCTTGAGGTGTTAAAAATTGAGGAACATCTGAAAACTTATAAAATGTATAAATGATAACTCCACAAAGCAAACTAAAAACACTTTCTAAACTCATGATTAAACTAGCAATAGTTGGATTAAGATGTTTTTGAGTAACTATTTGAATTGTATAAGCAATGCCACTTGAGAAAATTCCTAAAAAGAGTAGGGAAATAATACTGTTTTTTAAATTTTCTGCAACAATTGGTTCGAATATAAACATCAAAATGCTTGATACAATAGCGACTACAGCATTTTGAATTAAAGAGAAAGTAAATAAGTTAGCTCTAAAAGAAAAGTAATCAATTGTTAATATTTGAGCTGTAAAAAGTAATGCACCAATAAATAAAAATATATCACCAATTGCTAAAGAAAAATTCCCATCAAAACATAATAAACCCATTCCTACTAAAGCAATAATAATAGCAATTAAAACATTAAATCCTATTTTCTTTTTAAATAATATAAAAGCAAAAATAGGTACTAAAACAATATAAAAAGCTGTAATAAAAGCACTTTTTCCAGTTGAAGTAGTACTTATTCCTATTTGTTGAAAAATGCTTGCACCTAAAAGAAAAATACCGGCTAAAACACCACCTAAAATTGTTGCTTTATTATCAATTGGTTTGGTTTTCTTTTCTTTCTTTAAACTTATAATTGAAAAAGGAGTAAGAAAAATAACAGCAATTATTCCTCTAAAAGCATTAACTGTATATGGTCCAATATATTTAGAGCAAGAAGATTGGAATACAAAAGCTAAGCCCCATATAAAGGCTCCTAATACTAATATGAGAGAGTACTTAATCTGATTACTTTTAGTCACGTGTTATATTATAAAGTAGTAAATTAATTATTTAAATATGTTAAAATTAAAATACTTAATAAGTTAATACTAAAGGAGTTTATATGGAAAATTCATTTGATTTAGCTATTAGTAACTTTTTTAAAGAAATAATTTTAGAACTTGGTGTAAATGGAAAATATGCTGAGTTATTAACTGTTGTTTCTGGATTCTTTTTATTTTTTATAGCAATTGGTGTATTCTTTGTTATTAAAAAAGAATATAGAGTACTTGGTTTAGTTTTAATTATTGCTGGTTTATTAACTTTTGTAATTAACGATTTAACATTAAAGAAAATATTTATTAGAGAAAGACCATTTCAATATTATGGATTAGATGCTCCTGGATTTTATATTTATAGTAATTCATTTCCTAGTGGACATAGTGCTTTGAGTAGTGCAGGTGCTTTTTCCTTCTTATTCTATTATTTATTCTTAAATAAAAGAAAAAGTATTACTTTAATGATTTACTCCATTATTTCATTTTGCATTTGTTTTGCTGTAATGATTTCTAGAATGGCTTTATTACATCATTATTTTACAGATTGTTTAGTAGGTTTATTAGAAGGATCATTAATTGCCTTATTAACCAATTATGTAGCATTAATTATTGTTAGAAAAATAGAAAAGAAAAAGAATATACAAATTGAATTATAAAAAAAGAGGTGGGAAATCATATTGAATTTGAATTTTCTCACCTTTTTAAATGCATTAATTAACGCTTTGAAACATCAAAAGGTATACCTTCGGCTTTAGGAGCCCTACTCTTTTTAGAAGTAAATATTAATAATATTAAACTTGCTATGAATGGTAACATCTTAAATAGTTCTGGCGTAACCCCGTTTTCTGCAGTTAAATTTATTCCAAATAATGCAGAGAACAAACCATTATAAATATAACTAATAGATAAGAAAATACTAAATATAATGGAAATAATTGAGATTCTAATTGGCTTCCATTGACCAAAAATCATAATTGCAAGAGCTAAGAAACCAAATCCAGCAACACCATTACTAGCATTCCAGAATTGTTGGGTTGGAATAATATAAGCAAGAGCTCCAAGTCCACCTAAAGCACCACTAATTGCAACACCAGCATAACGATAAAATTTAACGTTTATACCAACACTAACACTAGCATTAGGATTTTCTCCACAGCTTCTTAATCTTAAGCCAAATCTTGTTTTATAAAGAACAAAATAGCTAAGAATTATAGCAATAATTGCTAAAATTAAGAAAATATTTAATGTTAATGAATGACCTGATGATCCAAAGTTTATTGTAAAACTAAAGTATGAAGCATTGTAATTTATAGTATCACTAGAACCATTATTTAATCTTTTTGTAAAAATCATAGCTACAGCTGTAGCAATTAAGTTTAATGCTGTACCAGTTAATGTTTGATCTGCGTTAAATCTAATAGCTAAAACTGATAATAATCCTGAATATAAAATACCAGTAATCATTGATGCAAGAAGTGTAATTATAACAATTAATACTTTTCCAAGTGTAAATGTAGCTAAAACAGTATTTGTTAAAGAAGTAAGAGTAATTAAACCAATAAATCCACTCATTACCATAATACCTTCTAAACCAATATTGATAATTCCACTTCTTTCAGAAAACATACCTCCAAGAGCAACAAAAGCTAAGGCTGCACAAAAGATAAGGATGTAAAATAACAATAACAATAATTGAGCTGTAATCATATTATTTACCCTCCTTTAATTTCTTTTCGGTTTTCTTTTTAATTCCTTTATTTTTAATATATTTAAAGATTCTAATAGCAAATATTGTTAAACCTGAGAAGTAAACAATAATTCCAGTAATTAAACTTGAAATTTCATTAGGAAAAATAACTTGTGTCATAAATCCAGCACCATGACTAATCCAAGCAGTAAATAATGAAGCAAATATAACACCAATTGGATTAATTTGAGCCAAGAAAGCAACAACAATTCCATTCCAAGGTAATGCAGGGAGAGAATTAGATAATTGGGCTTGCCATTGCTCTAAATCAGCAAGGTAATATAAAGCAGCACCAACTGCAGCTAATGCTCCGCTTATTGCCATTGAAATGACGATATTTCTTTTTTCTTTCATACCTGCATATCTTGTTGCATCTTTGTTCAATCCGCTTGCTTTAAGTTGGAATCCTAGTGTAGTTTTAGAAAGAATAAACCAACAAATAATTGCTAATAAAATTGCAATAAATATAGCAATAGAGAAGTAATTACCAAATGTTGAAGATAATCCTAAATCAGGTAATTTTGCACTAGGATTAAATGAGGCAATTTTATATGTTTTCATACCTTGTCTAACATCTACACATCCTTTTAAATATGTTTGGAAAGAATAATTGACAAAGAACAAAGATATCCAGTTAAGCATAATTCCTGAAATGACTTCATTAACATTAAATTTAGCTTTCAATAATCCTGGAATCATTCCATAAATAGCACCAAAAACAAAAGACATTAATAAACATACATACCAAGGACATTTAAATTGAAGAGCAAAGATTAATGCTCCAAACATTCCTATAACGTATTGTCCAGCAACACCAATATTAAACATTCCGCTTTTATAAGAGAAAATAACTGATAAACCAACACAAATCAGTGGAGCAGTTTTAGCAAGTATTGCAAATAAATTCTTTAAAGCATTTGCATTTCCAGTTAATACATTACCTGAAAGCATTACATAAAATTCATAGAATGCATTGGCTGGACTCATACAAATTAATATTATTAATCCAATAATTAAACCAGCAAGAATACAAGCTAAAGAAGCATATAATTTATAAGCTCCATCACTTACAAATATTCTTTTAAAGTTATCTTTATTAACAATAATTTTTTTAGTTTTTTCTTTCTTTTCAATCTTTTTTAATTCTTTTGAAGAACAATTTAATGCTAAAACTTTATCATTATATCTTTTGATAAATAGAAGTGAAATAGCACATATGGCTATCATTAAAAGAACAAAAACTATAGCAATTCCCATATATTTTATTCTCCTTCCTTAAAATTGTAGGTGTTTTTACTACCTGCCATATATAAACCAATTTCTTCTTTAGTGGTGTTCTTTGGATCTAATTCTCCAACAATCTCACCTTTAAACATGACAAGAATTCTATCGCTAATTTTTAAAACTTCATCAAGTTCATATGAAACTACTAAAATAGCTTTTCCTTTATCTCTTTCATTTATTAATTGGTTATGAATATTTTCAATAGCACCAACATCGAGCCCACGAGTAGGTTGAACCGCAATTAATATTTCTGGATCTCTTTCGATTTCTCTAGCGATAATTGCTTTTTGTTGGTTTCCTCCAGACATACTTCTCACAATAGTGCTTGAACCTTGACCTGAACGAATATCATACTTCTTAATTAATTCTTCAGAATTTTCATTAATTGTCTTTTTATTTCTAATAATATTAGCTTTCGTATATCTTTTTTTCCAATAGTTTTCTAATACTAAATTGTTTTGTAAATCATAATCTAAAACTACGCCAAATTTATGTCTATCTTCAGGAATATGACATAATCCTAAATTATTGCGTTTATAAATAGAAAGTTTAGTAACATTTTTATCTTTAATAAATACATTACCTTTTAATATTTTTTCTAATCCTGTAATACCGAAAATTAAATCGCTTTGACCATTACCATCAATACCAGCAATAGTAACAATTTCTCCGCCCCTAACATTAAAAGAGACACCATTTACGCTATTAATTCCCTTATGAATTTTATCTAACATAGATAAATTTCTTACTTTTAAAATAGTATCTTTAAGTTCACATTCTTTCTTAGAATAAGAAAATGTAATTTCTCTTCCAACCATTAATCTTGATAGTTCTTCTTTAGTTGTATTTTTAACTTCAAGAGTTTTAATAAGTTGACCTTTTCTTAAAATTGAACATGTATCTGCTACTGCAAGGATCTCATCTAATTTATGAGATATAAAAAGAATTGATTTCCCTTCATTTGCTAAATTTCTCATAATTTGAAGTAACTCTAAAATTTCTTGAGGAGTTAAAACAGCAGTTGGTTCATCAAAAATTAAAATGTCATTATCTCTATATAACATTTTTAAAATTTCATTTTTTTGTTGCATAGAGACGTTAATATCTTCAATTTTTGCATTAATATCAACTTCTAAACCATATTTTTTAGCTAATTCACTTACTCTTTTCTTAGCAACTTTAAAGTTAATAAAACCAAATTTTGTAGGTTCAACACCTAAAATGATATTTTCTAAAACAGTAAATACTTCAACAAGTTTAAAGTGTTGATGAACCATACCGATTCCTAAATCATTTGCAACGTTAGGATCTTTAATGATGGTTTCTTTTCCTCTTACTTTAATTGTTCCTTTTGTTGGTTGATACATACCAAAAAGAATGCTCATTAAAGTAGATTTTCCAGCTCCGTTTTCCCCTAAAAGAGCATGAATTTCGCCCTTTTTAACTTTCAAAGAAATGTTATCGTTTGCAACGATACCAGGAAATTCTTTAGTTATATTTTCTAGTTCGATGACATATTCTTCGTTTTCCATATAATTTCCTATTCTAAGAAAAGAGGACCACGATCCTCTTTTCTTTTAAAGATTTTAAATTAATTAGTTGTTCCAGTGAAAGCACTAACGTATGTAACTGTACAACTAGTTGTTGTTGGAGCACTTGTTGTATCACCACTAATTGTGATTGCTCCGCTCTTAATTTTACCAAGAACTGTTTCGTATTCAGCTTTTGTAAATTGTTTAAATCTCCATGAATCATTAGCTGTAGGAATTCCAACATAGTCCTTTTTACCAAGTGTACCTAAGACTGAGTCAATACCAAGGTTGTAATCTTTTCCACCGATTTCACTCCATTTATCTTCGTGATAAACTTCAAGAGCGCTTGTAACAGCTTCTCCTAAACCTTTCATAGCACTTGTTAAAACTTTTGTTGAAACATAAGCTTGGTCAGTATCAACACCAATCCATGTAGCATTAGCGCCACCTTCATCACAACCAGCAACGACTGATTGGAAAACTTTACCACCACAAGCAAAGACTGTTTCTGTTCCTTCGGTATACCATGATTTCATAGTTGCAGTAGCAGCATCAGTAGCGGCAAAAGCACCAGCATAATAATATTTAAGAGTAGTTGTAATACCCATTTCTTTACTAGCAGCTTCAGCACCTTGTACAAATCCACTTCCATATCTTTGGACAGCTGGGACTGCCATACCACCACAGAAACCTAATTTTGTGTTTCCGTCTTTAACAGCAGCATAACCAGCTAAGAAGCCAGCAATTTCTTCTTTAAAGATAATTGAAACTGTGTTGCTTTCTGTTTTATAAGTTTTGTAATCAGGTGTATGAGGAGCACCATCGATTAAGACAAATTTAACTTCTGGATATGTTGTTTGTGCTTCATAAACAGCATCTTCAAAAAGATAACCTGGACAAACTATAACTTTTGCACCTTTATTGACAGCTTGTTCCATAGCAGCTAAACGAGCAGTTGTGCTGTCTTCTGTTGGTCTATAATAGTTAACTGTTTTACCATGAGCTTTTGCAAAATCTCTTGTTGCTTCCCATGATGTTTGGTTGAATGATTGGTCATCAATATCACCAACGTCTGTAACTAAAGCATATTCGTAGGTTGAGCCACAACTTGTTAAATTTGCGCCCATTAAAACGATAGCGGCAGTTGCAATTAATAGTCCTGTTTTCTTCATTATTGTATTTTCCTCCTATAAGACTAAACGTAAATATCTACTAGAGGGTTATATGTTCATTAATTCGCTTTAAAAGAAATGCGTAATATGTAGTACTAATTTGTAGCTCAGTGTAGACACGCAACAACTATTTAATGTTGCTTATACATATAACGGCTTTAATGAATATTTACATTGTTATAATAGAAAAATGATATGTTTGATATCAATACTATGCTTGTATTATTAATACAAAAATAATAAAGTCTTAATTCTATTTTATTGTTTTAATATTTCTTTACTTTTTAGAAAAAAATCAATGTGTTAAAATTGTAATATGAAACAAGCTATATTTTTCGATCTTGATGGAACATTATGGGATGCAATTGAACAAATTGCTACATCTTGGAATCAAACAATGGAAAGATTAAATCTTAAATATAGATTTACTAAAGAAATAATTTTGACACATATGGGTTTAACTCCAGAAGAAACTGGACCAATTGCTTTTTATAACGAAACATTTGAAGAAAGTATGAAATTATTTTATGAATGTGTTCATGATGAAATTGTATTTTTAAGAAAACATCCTGGAAAAATATATGAATTTGAAAAAAAAGTACTCTCAAACTTATGTAAAAAATACGATTTATTTATTGTAAGTAATGCTGATAAAGGATATATTCAAAACTATTTATATGGTTTAAAAATGGATAAATATTTTATTGATTTTATTCAATATGGAGACACCAATTTACCTAAATGGCAAAATATTTTATATATGAAAGAAAAACATCACATTGATGAAATAATTTATGTTGGTGATACAATTAAAGACAAGATTGAATGTGAGAAAGCTAATGTAAAATTCATTCATGCAAGATATGGATTTGGAAAAATTGAAAACGATGATTTTTTTATTGATTCTTTTTTAGATTTAGAAAGAGTTATAGATCAACTCTTTAATAAATAAAATGATTTAGTTTTTAAGGAGGATAATAATCATGAAAACTAATTCTTCTAGCAATAGTAGTGGAGGATTAAAACTTAACTACAAACGTACGTTTATAATTGGGTTTGCTTTCTTTGGCATACTTTTGTTATGGCAAGTTTATGATAGTTGGTGTCCAACTATGTTGACTGAGCTTTTTAAAGAAGCATTCCATACTACTGAAGAAAAAGATGTCCAATATTTAGTAGGTATTATGATGGCTATTGATAACTTAGCAGCTTTAATCATGTTACCTATATTTGGAAGATTATCGGATAAGACACATACAAAAATGGGTAAGAGAATGCCTTATATTCTTGTTGGAACATTTTGTTGTGCAGTTGCTTTCCCATTTATTCCTCTTTTATTCCATTATCATAATTTAATTGGAACAATCGTAATGATGGCTGTTGTTGTTTTCTTTGCCATGATGTATAGAAATCCAGCTGTAGCTTTAATGCCTGATATTACTCCTAAACCTTTAAGAAGTAAGGCAAATGGAATTATTAATATCATGGGTTATATTGGTGGCGCTTTTGCTACTGTAGTTGGTTTAATTTTTAGTTTTTCTCAATATTTAGGTACAAAAGATGATAAAAACTTATATTGGTTTGGAAGAACAGCTAATATTTGGTTAGTTGAAGGGCCTTTCCTTGTTGCAAGTGTCTTAATGGTTATTAGTGCTTTAGTTTTATTCTTTACTGTTAAAGAAAACAAAATAGCTGAAGAAGTTAAAGCTGATATGGAATTAGGTGAAAAGTTAGCAGCTGTTGAAGATTCAGTTGAAAACGAAGAAGAAAAACCAATGACTAAAGCAAATAGAACAATGTTACTCTTGATTCTTGCTGCTGAATTTTTATGGTTTATGTCGGATAATGCTGTTGGAACATTTATGGGAAACTATACAATTTATTTCCTTGGATGTGAACATTCTTCCTCTTTAATTAATACAATTGTTGGTGGTGTAGGAAGCGTTGTTGGATTCTTAGTTGGAGGAATTTTAGCTGGGAAAATAGGTAGAAAATGGACTATTTTCTCTGGTTTAGGTTTATCGATTTTAGCTACTATTGTATGGATAATTTGTTCATATACAGTTCCACCTATTACTTCAGCAGGATTTAATGTTTTCCCAATTTATTTGTATGTTGTTTGGTTTGTTAAAGGATTTGGTATGAGTTTAGTCCATGTTAACTCATTCCCAATGGTTGTTGAACTTTGTTCAAGTAAAAAGATTGGTAAATTTACAGGATTTTACTATGCTTCAAGCATGGCAGCTCAAACAATTACCCCATGTTTACTTGGTGTAATTTTACTTCCTCAATTTAAATTAGATTTTAGTTTCTTACCAATTTATTCAATTATTTGTTTATCATGTTCAATTCTTGTATTCTCATTTGTTAAGAATATTAAACCTGATAGTAAAAATATTAAGAAAGGTTTAGCTGCATTAGACGTGGAGGATTAATATGAAAAAGGAAGTTCTTTTAGCAAAAATAGATCATAGAATTCTAAAAGGAATAGCTCATAGAGGTTTACATAATGAAATGTATACTGAAAACGGACTCAAAGCTTTTAAAAATGCTCTTGATAATGATTTACCAATTGAACTTGATATACATTTAACAAAAGATAAAAAGTTAGTAGTATGTCATGATAGAAATTTAAAAAGAACAACTGGAAAAGACGGTATTATTGAAAATTTAACATTAGAAGAAATTGAAAAGAACTATACTCTATTAGATGGAGGAAAAGTTCCTACACTTGATGAAGTATTAGATTTAGTTGATGAAAAAGTTCCTTTAGTAATTGAACTTAAAGTAGAAGATAGAAATTATAAAGAATTAGGCGATATTGCTAAAAAAGAGTTGGGAAAACGTATTAAAAATAAGAAAATGTATATGTTTATTTCCTTTGATCCTAGAGCTTTAGTAAGAGTAAGAAAGATGGGAATTGTTACTTCTTTCTTAGTCTGTAAAGAAAAAGAATGGACATATATTTTTAGACATTTATTTGATTCAATTGATATTGAGTGGACAATGTGTGAAGAAAAAAGAATTCAAAGATATTCTAAAAATCATTTTGTAAATGTTTGGACAATTGAATCTAATGAACAAATTGAAAAGGTTAAACCTTATTGTTCAACAATGACTTTTCAATATATTGATAAAACTATAATTGAAGAAACTTTAAAGAGTGAATAAGAAAGAATATAGAATTAAAAATAAAGAATTAAGAAAGAAGATATCTAATAAAAAACAAAAAGATTTAGATATCTTTTTTGAATGCATAAATGATATAGATTTTGTTAATTCTAACGTTGTTGCTTTATATTATCCTATTAATTTTGAGGTTAATTGTATTGAACTTATAAAATACGCGTTAAATCATAGTAAAATTGTGTGTCTTCCTAAAATTAATAGGGGAAATCGTATGGATTTTATTAAGATAACTTCGTTAAATGAATTAAAAGATAGTGTGATATATAAATTAAAGGAGCCTATATATAATAAAGATAATATAATAGATCCTTTAAAAATTGATGTTATGTTTATTCCTCTTTTAGGTTTTGATAATAAAAATCATCGTTTAGGTTATGGAAAAGGATATTACGATACTTATTTAAAGGATATAGATATAAAAACAATTGGATTAGGATATAAAGAGTTATTAATTGAGGAAGATATATTTATAGAACACGACATTCCTTTAAGAAAAATAATATGTAAATAATTTTTATTTATCCTATATAATAATAGCTATGGATAGATTTCGTTATTTTATAGATAAGTTTGTTAGAAACTACATATTTAAAGTTATATTTACCCTTATATTAGGAGTTTCTTTAATGTTACTTTTAAGATATGTAGCTTATAAAGAAAAAGCTGAGATTTTTGCTTGGTGTGATTCTTTATTCATCACATTTGGAACTATTTTTGGAATTGGAGCTTTGTCTTTGTTAAGCAGTTTTGGTGCTTTTGATTTAATTGGTTACTCATTTGCAAATATATTTAGTGTCATTATTCATAAAGATCAAAAGAAATACGTTGACGTAATTGACTATAGAGATAAAAGAATAGAAAAGAACACAAAAACTAAATGGTCATACTTTGTATATATAGGTATTTCAATGTTATTTTTAATTGCAGCATTGGCACTTTATATTTACATTAAGTGTAATTATGATTTTTAATTGACATTTTTAGTTTCATATTAAAATTGTATTAAGATTATTATTTTCGCTTTTTTATTTTTTAGTGTCTAATTTATCATTAAAAATACTTAAAAACCAATTAGTGCTTAATGGTCTTTAAGTAGGGGGATATAAATATGAAAAATTTTAAGAAAAAGTTTTTAGCCTTTTCAGTACTTTCTTTATCAAGTGTACTTTTAATGGCTGGTGTTACTGGTTGTGGACCAACAAAAGCAAATGTTGAGTACGGAGGTACTAAAGCTTTTAGTAGTGATTATTTTGATTGCTATATGACACAACAACAAGGAGATGTCGAAGAATTAGTAACAACTTCAAGAATGACTCTTCTTGAAAGTGGAGCAACAGGTGTAAAGATTCATTCTTATTCTGCTCCAAAACATTCTACAATTTCATGGAGTGTTGAAGATGCTTCTGGAAAAGCTACAAAGGATGTCACAATTGCTGAAGATGGAACTGTTACACTTCCTGAAGTAAGTTCTGGTAGAAAAGATTATAAAATTTGGTGTATCGCTAAAGAAGATGTAGAAGAAGGCGAGCCTCACCAAGTTAAAACTGCTATTGATTTAACAGTTGTTCCAAAAGGAAGTATTGCAACTGGTGAACAAGATTTAAGAGGTTTATCAACAGAACAAATGCTTTCAACCTTCTCAGGTGCTGAAGCTTTAGCTCTTGAAACTGGTTTAGCCGGTATGAACTTCTGGGCTTATGGTGGCTATCAAAAGATCTCTTCACGTGTTCATACAACTCGTAGTGAAGATGGAAAAATTACCAGCGGCTTATATGTTCCAGGATTTGGATTTGGAAACTCAATTTATGGTTATTTAGCAGAAGATAACCCAAAAGAAACAAATAGCGCTTGGAAACGTTATTATCATACAGAAAATTCTAACCAACCAACTGGTGTTAACTACTTTAAATCAAGTGGTAATGATATTTCAGAAAGATGGTCAACATTTAACGCTCCATTATTTGGAAAATTATTAAATGATGAAGATTGTGATATCTATGTTCCATCAATGGCTTCAATCGCAGAACCAATTCCTTGTGATGAAGATGGTAACGAATTAACAGGTGAAGCTGCTGCAGGCACACATGCACATTGGAAAGTAAAAGTTAATGTTGGCGATAAGATTAAATATCGCAACATTGGTACAACAAATGGTAAGGCATATGATGGAAGAGCAGTCGCATTAGAAGACTACTTAACTCCATATATTCTTAAATATACACAATATACTGGCTGTGCTAACGTTTCTCAACTTCTTGATACATTCGTTGGCGATGCTGATTATTATAAAGCTACAGCTACACAACCTGTAGGTGCAGATGGAAAACCAGTTAAGATTACTGTCGAAAGCTTCTTAGCTAATTTCCCAGGAATCACATTACGTGAATCTGATAATTCATTAATTTTCCATTTAACAAAGCCTATTACAAGCGATTTTGCTGCTTATAGATTAAATGAATCCGGCTTCATGCCACTTGAATTTATCCAAGACACATTAGGTGGTGGTGATATTATTGCTGGATTAACAAAATATGGTAATAAAGTTGAAGAAGGTGGTGTCACAGTTTCAAACCCAGAAGATAACGTTTTATCAACTGGACCATACATCCTTGAAAAAGTTACTGAAGACAAGATTGTCATGAAGAGAAATGCCGATTGGTATGTAAAAACCGATCCAGCTGGAAGAGAAGTTTATAAGCTTGAAGGTATGGTTGAAACAAAGAACACAATGTTACAAAAAGATACAAGCTTCGAATTAGCATATCAACAATATACAAACGGATATACAGAAGTCTCCTCAATTCCAACAAGCAAATTAAACGATATGAAAAATGATCCTGATACATTACATATCGAAAATACAGGTGAAAAGAATGGTGTTTCCTTCAACTGTTTAAATAGAGTTGACTATGATTACTTATTTGGTGGAGAAGCCTTTGATGCACATGCTCTTTCTGGACAATTCTTTGGTGGCTATACTTTAGGTTCAGCCGGTGATCCAGAAGTTAGATCCAGTATGTTAGAAGGAGGAGTCGATTGGACAGTTAAAGCTATCATGGGTAACCATAACTTCCAAAAAGGTCTTAATACAGGTTACAACAGAGATGAATTTGCTGAAACATTAGGAAGAAAAGGATTCTCAGATTACTTTGGTGATATTAATAAAATGACACCAAAAGCTGATACAAGATACAACGATTCCGATGCTCACTTAAATGCTGTTAAATCAGTCTTTGGCGAAGCAGGTATTCCAACAGATAGCAAAGAACAAGGTGTTGCATACTTCAAGAAAGCTATTAAAGAAGAAATTGAAGCTGGCCGTTTAGTTCTTGGAACAGCAGAGGCTCCAACTACAATTAAACTTAATGTAAACTGGCAATCATCAACATGGGTTGATTTCCAAGGTACGGCTATCTTCTCAAGAATCGAAGAAACAATCAATGAAGCTATTAAATCTAACACAGCTTGGATGGATGGAACTAGCCCATTAATTAAGATCACCTTCGAACAAACATCCGAAGGAACTGGAACTTATGACTGGATGAACGCATATGCTAAAGTTGCTTTAGGACAATACGATATTGCTCAAGCATCAATTAGCGGTGGAGAATATGAAGTCTTCAATGAAACAGGTTTATGGGAATCATTCAATATTGACTACTCATTAACTATTCACCACGCATTAGTTACAAATATTCCATCATCATACATTACCTTCAACGGTAAATACTATTCATTAGATTCCTTATACTATGGTTATTCATATGGTATCGAATTAAATGAATTTGGAAGAATTGATTACGCTCAAATGGGCTTATAATCTAATAAATATTTAAAGTCAAAGCATAAAAGCCATTTAGGTCCCCCTAAATGGCCTTATGCGTATTTATAGACAAAATTGATGGAGGACTAAACATGGTAAAATACGTTATAAAAAGGTTAATTTTAGTATTATTTACCGCTTTTATTATATTAAGTTTAACCTTTTTCTTGTATAAATCCTTACCTTTAGACATCCCGTTAGCTGGAGGAAAAGATGCCGCTGCAACCTTCTTACATAATCAGTACATTTTAGGATATGTTATAAGATTCAATGAACCTCAGTCTAATTATGGAGAGCTTCTTGGAGGAAGAGGATTTGAAATTGGAAATACTGGAAGTTTCTATTATTACTATTCCAAACCAATTATCGAACAATACTTTAGTTGGTTAAAAAATATTTTCACAAAATGGGATTGGGGTGTTAGTTCAAACCTTTATCCAAACCAATCAGCAATGGGTATTATTTTAAAGAAATTACCTGTTACTATCGAACTTAACTTAATTTCAATTATAATTTCCCTTCCACTTGGAATTATTATTGGAATTATTGCAGCTTTAAATAAAAATAAGCCAATAGATCATATTATTAACACATTAATCATGATCGTTATTGCTTTACCATCATTTATTACCATTTTATATTTAATTATTATATTTGGTTACAATTTGCATTGGTTACCGGTCAGATTTGCGGATGAAACAGCACCTTTAGCAGAACATTTAAAATCATTAGTCATTCCTGTGTTTGCTCTTTCAATAGGAACAGTTGCAGGATTTGCTAGATTTGTTAGAGCTGAACTTTGTGAAGTTATGAGTAGTGATTATCTTCTTCTTGCTAGAACAAAAGGTTTAACTAGAAGACAATCAATTATTCATCACGCATTAAGAAACTCCATGGTCCCTGTTGTTCCTATGGTTATTGCAGAATTTATTGGAATTTTAGGTGGATCAATGGTTCTTGAAAACCTTTATAACATTAGGGGTGTTGGTAATATTTATATGAATGCTTATGGTGCAAAAGACTATACTTTACTTTTAGCCAATACTGCATTCTATACACTTATCGGACTTGCAAGCAGCGTTTTAGTTGATATTTCATATGGATTTATTGATCCTCGTATTAGAATGGGGGCTAAATAGTATGGAAAAAGAAAAGTTTGAATATTTAGATAGCATGAGTAATCTTCAAGAGATAGAAATATCTAAAGAAGATTTCAACTTTGCTCAAAAAGATGCTAACATTCATGATGTTAAAATAAAGAGTAAACCAGTAACATTCTTTAAAGACGCAATGAAGAGATTTGTAAAAAACAAATCAAGTGTTGCTGGAGGTGTTATCTTGGGTTTAATTATTGTAGGAGCTATTATTGGTCCAGAAGTTATGCCAAGATTTGGGTGCTATGATGTTTCTACAACACACGTCACATCTGCAGATGGTGTTAAGAGTGAAATATATCTTCCACCAAAATTATTTGATGCAGGTAGTGGATTCTTTGATGGAACTATTTCTAAAACGGGAATTCTTTACGATCAAGAAAACAATCAACCTGTAGGTTATGATTTAAGAACAGTAAGTAACGTCGTCACTAGTGAAGAATATTTAAATCAAGCCGCTCCTTATGGTACAGGTGGATTTATTAATCTTACTTACAATAGTATAAGCACAGAAGAAATAGCAGATTTCTATTCATATAAATATGATTATGATTTTACAAACGATTACACTATTGAATATAGATTTGTAAAACCTTACATTAGCGGATATAAAGATGCTAAATATAGAATTTCTTTAATGACATTAGTTGGTAAAGAAAAAACATATTATCCTCTTACTGGTAGTGATTTAACATATACTCCATTTACACAAGCTACAGATACCAAAGTAGGTTTTGTTTCAACATTATTTGATAAAAAAGAAGAAGGAACACTTACAATAAATGTAACTGATGTAATGTCACATTATGGATTAACTGAATTACCTGCAGGAAGAATTAATATCGATATCTTAACTGATAGAGAAGGTGATAAGTCATCGATATTTATTGAAAAATTAGCAATTAATAGCACAAGTGATACTTCAACTGATTCAGTAAGTTTAAGAGGTATTAAAGATGCTAACGATTGTACAATTCAAGAACAAAAGATTTCAGAAGATGGAAAAATTGATAAAGTATTTAACAAAAAATACTGGACTGCATTAAGCAGTAGTAGAAGTGTTCTTGATATTAAGTTTGTTAAATGTAATTTTACCTATGATATTTATGAAGACTGTTATGGTGTAAAAGAAATGAAAATAGCAGCATACAAAGTAAATGAATGGATAAATACAGGTTTAATTGAATATGATCCTAGTGGAGGAGCTACTGATGATAAAGCCGTATTAGCTTCTAGATATAAATCACTAAGTAGCAAAGACCCAATTGTTGAAATTGTTCGCCAAGAAGGAACTCCAATTTGGGACATGGAAGAGAAAAACTATACTGGTTTCTACTTATATTGTAATATTTCACAATATAAATACTTAGGATATCCATACAAGCCAAGATACTTATTTGGTACAGATCAATATGGTAGAGATTACTTAAAGACAATCCTTACCTCATTAAGATTATCTTTAGTATTAGCCTTTGGTTGTGCTTTATTAAATATCTTTATTGGTATTGTTTGGGGTTCAATTAGTGGTTACTTTGGTGGAATTGTTGATATTACAATGGAAAGATTCTGTGATATCGTTAGCGGACTTCCTTCAATTGCTATTATCACATTATGTTTATTACATCTTAAAAATGATATGTTAGCCTTCATTATTTCGATGTTTATGACAGGATGGATGGGTGTAGCTGGAAGAACTAGAACTCAATTCTATAGATATAAAGGTAGAGAATACGTTCTTGCTAGTAGAACATTAGGTGCTCGAGATGGAAGATTAATCTTCAAACACATTTTACCTAATGCTGTTGGAACTATTATTACCTCATCAATCTTAATGATTCCTAGTGTTATCTATTCCGAAGCAAGTATTGCTTACTTAGGATTAGGTTTAAAAGGTCAATTAATGTTTGGTGTTATCCTTACTGAAAATAGTACTATTTTCCAAGGATATACGATGTACTTATTATTCATTCCAACCATTATTATGGCATTCTTATTAGTATCGTTTAACTTATTCGGTAACGGATTAAGAGATGCATTTAACCCATCACTTAAAGGAGAAGATTAATATGAGTGAAAAAATATTAACAGTAAAAGATCTTGTAGTTTCCTTTAAGACAGATAGAGGAATTGTTCACGCAGTTAGAGGTGTAAGCTTTGATCTCTATAAAGGTGAAACATTATGCATTGTTGGTGAAAGTGGAAGTGGAAAATCCGTTACCAATAAGGCAATTATTGGTATTAGTAGTGCTAATGCTATTATCGAAAATGGTCAAATCCTTTACGAAGGTGAAGACTTAGTTAAAGTTAGTGAAGAAGAATTCCATCGTATTAGAGGTAAAAAGATTGGAATGATCTTCCAAGATCCATTAAGTGCTTTAAATCCAACCATGAGAGTTGGAAAGCAAATAATGGAAGCTACATTAATTAATAAAAATATTTTAAAGAAATATTATGAAGAATTAATTTCTAAAGAATTATGTGAATATCGTAATGCTATTTCAAGTGCAACATTCGATAACAAAAAATATGAAGAAGAAATCAAAAAGAATAAGCGTTTCATATTAGATTTGAAGAAATTCATGAGAAAAGAAGTTTCATTATCTAACAAAATTGTCTCTTTAGAAGAAAAGATTAAAACTTTAGAAGCTACTGAAGTAAATGAAGAAAAGAAAGTTTTAGCTAAAAATGAAAAGACAGATAAATTAAATGTTAGATTAACTGAAACAAAAAATGAATTAATCGAAACACAAATAGATATCAGAAATCTTAAAAACGACATCAAGAAAGACATCAGTTTAACTAAGAAAAAACTTGAAAACGAAATTAAGATTAATCTTGATAAGATTGAATCAATTAAAGAAAGCAAAGCTTCACTTGAATCAGAATTAAAGATTAAGATTGCTGATCAATCAATTGCTAAACTTGAAAAATTAAATGTTGAATTCAATACTCTTTTAGAAAAATATGTGGGAAAAACATATGAATTTGAAGAATACTTTGAAGTTAGAAAAGAAGATTTAAAACATTTAATTAAAGTAAATGATAAATTACTTAAAGAACAATTACCTGCTTTAAAGAAAGATTTAAGTGCTAGAAAGAAAGAAGCCAAAGTTTTAACTGCTGAACATAAAAAAGAATTGGTAGCTAAAAAGGATAAAGAAATTAAAGAATTAAAATCTAAATTAAATGAATTAAATTCTAAATTACTTAGTTATGAAGCTACTTTAAATGTTGAAGAATTAGATAAGATTCATGAAGTTATTAGATCTAACAAAAAGAAAGAAAAGGTAATTGCTAAATTAAATAACAAATATAAAGAAGTTAACCTTTCTAAAGTTAGTAAAGATAACAAACTTGAGTTAGATGAAATTCCTGATGAAACATATGCTTCTTTATTCAAAGATATCTGTGAAGTACAAAAAGAAATTAATACAATTCATGAAGAATTCTTAAAGAATACTAAGATTTCACATTACGAAGCTAAGAAAATGGCTTTAAAAGTTATGAGAGAAGTCGGTATTCCTCTTCCAGAAAGAAGATTTAGACAATATCCATTTGAATTTAGTGGTGGTATGAGACAAAGAATTGTTATTGCTATCGCTTTAATTGCAAATCCAGATATTCTTATCTGTGATGAGCCAACAACTGCTCTTGACGTTACAATTCAAGCTCAAATACTTGATTTAATTAATGATTTAAAGAAAAAGAGGGGCTTAAGTTGTATCTTTATTACGCATGATTTAGGTGTTGTTGCTCACATGGCTGATAGAGTTGCTGTTATGTATGCTGGTAAAATTGTTGAATATGGAACAGTTGATGAGATATTCTTTGAACCAAAACATCCATATACATGGGCTTTATTATCTTCAA
>JAEDIE010000029.1 GCA_016296775.1 Bacilli bacterium
CACATGGCTGATAGAGTTGCTGTTATGTATGCTGGTAAGATTGTTGAATATGGAACAGCTGATGAAATATTCTTTGATCCAAAACATCCTTACACATGGGCATTATTATCATCAATTCCAGATATTAACTCTAAAGAAAAACTTGAATCCATACCTGGAACACCTCCAGATATGTTGTATCCTCCTGTTGGAGATGCGTTTGCTTTAAGAAGTAAATACGCTCTTGATATTGATTTTAAATATGAACCTCCATTCTTTAAAATCAGTGACACTCATTATGCTGCAACTTGGTTGTTACATAAAGATGCTCCTGAAGTAAAGATGCCTAGAATCGTTGAAGAACGTATTAGACTTGCAAAGAAATTAGATGAGGAGATGGGCTATGGCAAAGAATAAAAAAGAAGAAAAAGTAATCTCTACTGATGAAGTATATGATGAAACAGCACTCTTTGAATCTAAAGACAATGCAATTTTTAAAAGTAATATTCTTCATTCAAAAGAAGAATTAGAAGATGCATCATATTCAAAAAGTGATGAAAATGAAGCTAAAGAGCATAGTTTAACAAAAGAAGATGAGTTAGATTACTTGCTTGAAAAAGAATCTAAACTCAACGTAAGAGAACCTAAATATAAAGAAGAATATGTTAAAAACAACGTTATTTTAAGTGTAAATCACTTAAAACAATATTTCTTCTTTGGTGTAGGTCCTAAGAAATTTAAACTTAAAGCAGTTCATGATGTTTCTTTCCAAGTTCATGAAAAAGAAGTATTCGGAATTGTTGGTGAATCTGGCTGTGGTAAAACTACAACTGGAAGAAGTATTATTAGACTTTATGATATTACTAGTGGATCAATTTATTATAAAGGTTATAGAATTGCTGCTGGTAGTAGATGGAACGATAAAGAAATCAAATATTCTAGAATTAGATTTAAAAAATTAAAGAAAGAATTATCTACTAAACTTGATAAAGGTGAAATTACTAAAGAAGTTTATGATAGTAAAATTGGAGCAGCTAAAAACCATTTAGATAAAGTAGTAAAACTTCAAAAAATGAAGATTGCTCATATCAAACATGACCATAATCACCCAAGAAAAGATTTATTAAAAGAAATTCAAATGATCTTCCAAGATCCAATTGATTCTCTTGATCCAAGAATGACTGTTGAATCAATTATTAGTGAAGGTCTTCAAATTCAAGGATTCCATAACAAGGAAGAAAACCACAAGAAAGTTGTTGAAGCTTTAGAAAAGGTTGGTTTAATTGAAGATTATGCTAATAGATATCCACACGAATTCAGTGGTGGTCAAAGACAAAGAATTGGTATTGCTAGAGCTTTAATTATGAATCCTAAGCTTCTTATCTGTGATGAACCAATTTCTGCTCTTGATGTTTCTATTAGAGCTCAAATTATTAACCTTTTAGAAGATTTAAAAGAATCGATGGGATTATCAATTGTCTTTATCGCTCATGACTTAAGTGTTGTTAAATATTTCTGTGATAGAATTGCTGTTATGTATTTTGGCGAGATTGTTGAACTTGCAACAAGCGAAGAGTTATTCAAACACCCACTTCACCCATATACAAAATCATTATTAAGTGCAATTCCTTTACCAAACCCACACTTAGAAAAGAAGAGAAAGAGAATTATTTATAACCCTCAAGAATATCACGATTATTCTAAAGAAAAACCTATTCTTCAAGAAATTTTACCAGGACACTTCATCCTTGCTAATACAGATGAAATGACAAAATACAATAAAGAAATTGAAGAATTAGATTTAAAGAATAAATAATTAAATTAATAAGGCCATCAAAACGATGGCCTTTTAATATGGTTTTTGTTATTTTAAAAAAATATTTAAAAAGTGTATAATTTTTATATGAAATACAAATTAAAACAATTATTAAGTGCTGCTTTTATTTTACCTTTAGTAGCATGTTCAAGTGTAAAAACTTATGCGTTAGAAGATTATGAAATCAATATGGATTTTAAAAATGATAGCTTTAAGATCATGCAACTTACAGATATTCATTTAGGAGTAGAAATTGATAATGTTAAAGAAATGAATCAAATTAAAAAATATGTTGATAATAATAATCCTGATTTAATTATTATTACTGGAGATTCATTTTTAGATGCTAATAAAAGCATAGTTAAATATTTCTTCTCTATGTTTGATAGTTTTGAAGTTCCTTTTGCTTTTACTTATGGAAATCACGATTTACAAGGAACATATAATAGTGAATTTATTCATGAAACTATATCTAAATGCAAATATGCTAAATATGTAGATTATCCAGATGATAATTTATTTGGAAGAACAAATTATTATATTAATTTAAATAAAAATAATAATACTTTATATAGACTTTATATTATTGATAGTAATTCTTATAAGTTCCAAACTATTGATTATAGTTATGATATTATTCATGATGATCAATTGGAACATATTAAGAAAATAAATGCAAAAAACCCATGTTTTGGCCTCTCTTTTTTCCATATTCCATTAGTTGAGTATCAAGAAACATATGATAGATATATTAAAGGAGAAGTTAGTGGACAAGGAGAAAATAGAGAACAATCTTGGCCAGGATATGTTAATAATGATGCTTTAAAGAAATTATATGAAGCAAATATTAGAGCTTCTTTCGTTGGTCATGATCATATTAATTATAGTGATGTAGTTTATGATAAGTTTGATGAAGATTTTATTCTTTCTTATGGAGTTAAAGCTACAACAGCTATTTATAGTGATGATGACATTATTGGATGTAAAATGATTACCTTATCAAGTAGTAATATTGGTATTTCATTAAGTAATATTGAGGCAAAATTCTATGATTACAGTGTATAAACAAAAGAGTCAAAAAACTAAATACTATATTTCTATTGTACTATTTTTATGCTTACTATTGATTATTGGTCCTATTTGCTATTTTAATGGATTTACATATTTAATTAGTGCTGTTACTAATAAATTCTTCGCAGTTAAAATTAATCTTGCTCCATTACTTGCTTATATTGGAGTAGGTTTATTAATTATGTATTATTACTATTTTCTATTTATTAATAGATCTAAATTCCCTATTGCTTTAAGTTTATTGATTGTTTTAGGTGCATTTTTGTTAGGTTCTATTATTTGTTATTGTATTAATGGAGTATATTTAATTGATAATATTAAAGGATTCTTATTTAGAGAATATTGCGATAGCCATTTTTTATTAGGTTTTATTTTATTACTTATTGGTATAGTGGTATTTGTTGTTGAATTAATTTCCTTTGTTAAAGGTAAGCAATCTATTGCAATGTTATTAAGTGATAAAACATTAGTAAAATTCAAAAAACGCTACGCAATCCTATATATTTTATTAACAATGTTATTTTTATACCTTGTTTATTCTTTATTCTTAATGGTTTTTATAGGTCAAAAAGTTAATGTAGAAAGTGTTTTTGTTACATTAATTTTATTAGTTAATGTCTTAGATTATTTCTTTACAATTAATTGCTTTAAGAAAAGAGTTAGCAATGTATTACTTGTTTCAATGGTATTTATTAATATTTTAATGGTTATAGTATTTATGGCTCTAGAAATGGGTAATCCATCGTTCTTAATTCAATATATTAAACCTATTTGTCCTTTAGATTATGCTATCTCATTCCCTGTTTTACCTTTATTAATTACCTGCAATATGATAGCTACATGTACAATTTCTTGTCTTTCAGTTTTATCTTTTAAAGATAAAAATAAGTAGGAAATCATATAGTTTTTTAAAAAATACCTTGGTTTTACCAAGGTATTTTTAAATTTAATAGGATGTAGTTATTTCGTAATAATATGGATAATCGAATAAGTCTTTTGAATATCTAAATTCCATATTGGCTAAATTAGAATCATTATTCCACTCGATTAAGAATTGATCATAGAAACAAGTATATGAATCAGTTGAAACCATTTTCTCATAATACAAATCTGTAATGAATGGTTTATTTGTAACATCTAAATCAATTTTGATTGTAGCAATCGCAATATCAAATGTTGAATGGACGTGTAATCTTTCTAATAAGTATTGATATTCGTTTTCTTCATCATAATAATATAAATCGACATATACTTTAATTAAGCTAACGATATTTAAATAGCATTGATAATAGTTATTTGTCCCGTCATTTTTAAGCTCAAATGATTTAAAGAAATCAAGTGGATCTGTGTCACTACTCAAATTAACAAATTTTTCAATTTCTGCTAAGGTATCACCAGCATTAAGTGAAAAATCAAAGACATAATACATCATGTCTTGAACAATTTGAGCTTGCGTTAATTTCAAATAAGTTTGAGTAACATTTGTGGTTGGACCTTCCCATGAACCCCAGCTACTAAAAATATTCTTTCTTGAAGCGGTGTAGTGTAAATTAGTATGAGTTTTATTTACGTATGCATCTGTATCTTTAATAAAGAATCTAGTAGTGTAGTAATCTTTATCTAATGTTGCGCTTGTTCCAAATGTAGGTTTATCTTCAGTTTTTTCTTCAGGTAAAGTTATTTCAATTAATCCATCAATAGTGAAAAGGTTATGTTCATCGACTGTATCTCCAACTTTAAGGAATACATTGACATCAGCGTTTATATCAGCACTTAATAAAATATTAGTAAGACCAGAAGTCTTAAATATTAAGTTGCCTGACATTTCATAATCTCTTCTATTTGTAGTAGCAATTCCAATTTTAGTTAATAGTGGAAGAGTAGTTAAATCGACGTATCCAATATTATCTTTTGTTGCAAAAGAAGTGCTATTTGCTGAATTAAATTCTTTTAAGATTGAAAAAGTAATGTCACCACTACAACCATTATAAGTCATATCTTTAATAGTTATACTGATCACATTATTTACATCATCAGGATCAAAAGCAACACTAAAAGAAGTTGGATTATCTGTCTTAATATTATAAGTAAAATCCAATTGGAACGATGTATTTGCTTCTATTTTTACATTATCAATATTGTCACTAACGAAACTTAAAATAGAACCCATATAATCGACATTTTGAGTTGAACTTTCGACTTCATTACCTAACATTTGGTTAATAATAGGTAAATAGTCGACTAAATAAATATACAAAAGATTAGATTCCGTAATTTTAGAAATCTCTTGCAAAGCTCCAACAACACTATAGTCGTAAGTATAGGCTTGAATCTTATCGTTATATTGTAATTTTATTAAAGAGTCGTTCTCGCTTGTGGAAGTGTCTTCTTCTTTTTTAATTTGTATTGTATTGGTAGTAGTTACGTTACTACTATTTGTTGATGTAGTAATGAACTTACCTTCTAATAGCCCATTAGTGGATAATGGACTATTAGTATTATTAAGCCAACCGTCAAGCGTTATTTGCCTCGGATTGGCCTCATTGCCTCGGATTTGTTAATGTTCCGTTAAGAGCAAATGAGGTTGGTAATCCGTTAATAATGTTAATGATTGATTGGACACTACCATCCATTGATTTGTAGTAAGCATCAATTTCAGCTTGATCGATTGTTGGATCGACGTAATCATTGAATGATAATGAGAAGGTGAATAAGTCACCAGCTTCGTTGGTTAAGTAGCTACCACTAATTGAAGCAAGTGAAGGATCTTCGCCGTTATCAATTGTATCTAAGACAACTTGGATACAGCCTGTTGATGTTTCATTGAATAATGCATTATCAACTGTAACAACAAGAGAATCAGCAGTGCTTCCTTGTTCGATTGTTACATAATCTTTTAATGTATCTAAATATGTTGAGTTAAGGATTGTCCAGATTTGGCCATCTGTTAAGTTAAGTAATGCTTCGAAATCAGCATTCATTTCACCAAATGGATTCTTGAGTTCTGTGTTTCCAGCATTTTTATTAACCATACCATTAACAAGTTCGAAGATATCATAGAACTTACCTTGAGTAAGACTCATTCTTGTTCTACTTGCTTCGCTATAACCTTGATAATCGAGGTATAAACCTTTGTTTTGATATGTAATATTGGCGTTATGTGGAACGTCATTAACTTTACCATGCATTGATAAGTTATATAAACCTAAGTTAGCTCCGCTAACAACTTCAACAGCATGTTCTAATGTTGGGTTTTCACCAAATTCCATTGTATCGATGTTGTTTAAATCAGCATTGATATTACCATAAAGGTTAATGAATGGGAGTGTTTCTGTAGCTTTTGTATAGCTAAATCCATATGTAACACCCAATTGTTTTGTTTTGATTGTTTTAGCAATTGAATTGTAAAGTGGTGTAACTACTTTGAAATCAGCATATGAATTTAAATCGCCATAAACTGTAGAAATATCAGTTTCAGCAAATGTATCAAGAGTTAATTCTAAACTTGCATAGTTAACATGAACTTTTCCATCTGTAGAAGTGTATTCGTTAACTGGAAGATCTTTGATTCCTAATGAATTAAGTTTTCCATTGCTTAAATCTAAGAAGACTTTGAAATCTTTATCTGGTAAAGCTGAATGTAAAGCTTTAGCGTTAATAATTACATCAAGAATTTGTTTTTCGCTTCCTTCTTCGCCTTCAACAATTAAATTTTTAATGATTTTCTTATAAGCGTTCCAATTTCCGTTCATAATATCGTAAATGACTGAATCTTTTAAGATATCATTTAAAGCGTCCATTGAATTATTAGTTTGTTGTTGATCTTCATTTGCAAAAGTAGCGACGATGTTTGTTACTAATTCATCAATTGTAGAATCAGCAAGGAAACCTTTTGCTAAACCATTATGGACATTGAAGTATGTTTTGTTGTTTTCATATCTAACATTAAATTGTGAATATAAATCTTTATCTCCACCTAATTTAATATCGTAGATAGCTCCATCGTTAATAGCAGCAGCATTTCTTAAATCACCTTTAAGAGAACCAGTAATTTCTCTTGTAGCATTATCTAATCCATCAACTGTTTCTTTGAATCCGATTGAGAAGTTTGTGTTAAATGCTTTTTCATTAACTAATGAAGTAACAGTGGTTAAAAGGTTTGTTGTGCAATCAAGGTTGTTGTATTCGCCAGTGTATTCGCTGTTATTAACAAATTCTTGATCAAGTTTCATATCGGTTTCAGCATTTAAAGAAATTGTGATGTTGTCAATTGTGATTGGAGCAACAATGAAGTTTCTTAATAAACCGTCTTGATTACATTTTAAAGTAACTGTTAAATCTTGGTTAATGCCTGCACTTTCAAGTAAGCTTTGTTTAATTACAAGGTTGTAGGTATAAATACTTTCTCCATCAATAATTTCTGGAGTTTGATTTAAATCAGTATCACTTGAGAACGACATTAAAGCATTAGTTACGATTGGGATTAATGGAATAATGTCAATATTCTTAACTTCATCAACAATATCGGTAATTGAAGATAAATCTGTATTAGTTAAAGTTTCAACTGTTGGTAAGAAATCAAGAACATCGTTAATGATTTTACCGCTGACTGAGTATCTAGTATAGCTTTCCTCTCCAGCCATATTATCTCCCCAGTTCCAATCGATATATAATTTTCCGTTACCGTTTGTGTTAACTAAGAATTTTTCATGAAGTAGAGTGTTAATTGTCTCAACATCAACATTTTCAAGATATTTGAATTCGCATGTACCTGTGAATTTTGCAGCAATATCATCTGTTGGATCGTTAGTTTTTTCTCCATCCATAAAAGCTTTGTAATCAACAGCACCTTTAAAGTTTAAATTGATAGAATTACTATATGTATTTCCTAAGCCAGTAACATTAAGGTCCATGTTTTTAACTTTTAAGTTGGATGAAGCTAAATTTTCTCCAAGTTTTGCTTTAGCATTCTCGGCAGCTAATTGTTCAGGTGTCTTTGTAGGACCTTCATCGTCTTCTAAGTCATCATCTGAAATTGCAGGAGCTTTAGAATTAATAAAGTAAAGAGTGGATAAACTACCACCGACAATCATAGTGGTGATTAAAGTACTTGTGAGTACTCTTAATAGTTTAAAATTCATATTTTCTTCTCCTTTTTAAAATAGTGGCTCTTTTAATATAATATTAAAAGAATTATTTGTCAATATTTTCTAGTTTAAGAGACTAGGTCAAAATCAACTACTTAGTTTTAAATACTAGTTATAATAGTTTTAAATAATGAAATTTAAAATTTTGTCGATAATATCGATATTTTTGGATATTAAATTGTTATTAAGAGTAAAATTACTTGTTTTGATATTGTTTTTGATAATCAAAGTTTTGTTTTTACATTGTAAATGAAAAATCGTAAATTGTTCAATAGAAAAACCACATGATTTCTCATGTATTTTTAATTTTGGATAATATTAATTTGTTATTATTGAAGATAAATAAATATAGAAATATATATACGATTAAATTATAATTAATACACTGCAGGCGTGGTGAAATTGGTATACACGTAAGACTTAGGATCTTATGCTTTCGAGCGTGAGGGTTCGACTCCCTTTGCCTGCACCATTAACTAAAAAATATCCCCCATAGTTTTGCCTAAATAGGGTAAGATTAACTGGAGGATTTTTATTTAAAACTAAATTATTATTAAAATATTTAAAAATTAGTTATATTTTTTTAAAATATAGTGTTAAAGGAAGTTCTATGAAAAAAGAAAAATACGTTATATTATCAAAAATTAGTAATCCAAAAGATTTAAAAAAATTAAGTGTAATTGAATTAAAAGAGCTAGCTAATGAAATTAGAGAAGTATTGATTAATAAAATTTCAATTACAGGAGGTCATTTTGGTTCTAATTTAGGAGTTATAGAATTAACTATCGCTTTACATTATGTCTTTTCTAGTCCAAAAGATAAAATAATTTATGATGTAGCACATCAAACATACACCCATAAAATTTTAACTAGCAGAAAAAATTTATTTTTAGATGAATCTAAATATAAATTAAGTAGTGGATTTACTAACTATTTAGAAAATGAAAACGATATTTTTACTTTAGGACACACTTCTACATCTATAGCTTTAGCTTTAGGATTAGCTAAAAGTAGAGATTTAAATAACGAAACATTTAATGTTATTTCTTTAATTGGAGATGGATCATTAAGTGGAGGAATTGCTTTTGAAGCTTTTTCAAATGCTTCAGAAATAAAATCTAATTTCATAATAATTATTAATGATAATGAGATGTCCATAGCTGAAAATCATGGTTCAATTTATTCAATAATTGAAAAGTTAAGAAATGATAAACAATATAGAGATAGTGAAAGCAATATATTCACTCAATTAGGATATAAATATGATTATTTAGAAAACGGAAATAATATTGAAGAATTAGTTAGTTTTTTAACTAAATATAAAGATATTAATTCTCCAATTGTTCTTCATATTCATACTAAAAAAGGATATGGTTATGAACTTAGTTATTTAGATAAAGAAACATATCATTATAGAAATCCTTTTGATATTAAAACTGGAAAAAATTTATCTTTTCAAGCAAGAACATTTGAAGTTATAAATAGAGAATATTTTAAGAACAAATTAGAAGAAAATAGCAATATTTGTCTAATTTGTGCTGGTACACCTAAAAACTTTAATTTTACAAAAGAGGAGAGAAATACATATAAATCTCGATTTATTGATGTAGGAATTAGTGAAGATTTGGCTTTACTTTATGGAGTAGGATTAAGTAAAGGAAATACTAAACCAATAGTTTCAATATCATCTTCATTTATTCAAAGAGCTTATGATCAAATTGCTCATGAAATTGGATTAAATAAACCTAACATGATTGTATTAGTAGATTTTTGTGGAGTAGGAAAAACTTCTTCTACACATCAAGGTTCATTTGATGTTTCAATGATTTCAAATATTCCTAATATTACTTATTTATCTCCTTCAAGTGAAGAAGAATATATTTCGATGTTAGATTATTGCTTAACTCATGAAGGAACATTCTTTATTAGACTTTATGGAGGAGAAGTTCTTCATAATAATATCAGTGTTAATAAAGATAATTTAATGAAGTTTGAATACTTAAAAGAAGAAGAAAATATAGCTATAATAGGTACTTCAAAAATGTATGGTTTTGCCTTATCTTTACATGAAAAAATTAAAAAAGAGGTGGGAAATAATAGCGTTTTTGTTACACATCAGTTATCCACTTTAGACTACGATTTTCTAGATAATTTAATTAAAAAACATAAAGTTTTAATAACAATAGAAGATGAATATTTAGATGGAGGATTTGGACAAAAAATTGCTTCATATTTATCTAGTAAAAATATAAAAGTATTAAATTATGGAATAAAAAAGACCTATATTGATAATATAGATCTTAATGATATTTATTATTCTAATAGAATAGACGTAGATTTAATAATAGAAGATATTTTAAAACTTAATTAATTTAGCTTTATATCCATCATTAACATCAAGATAGTATTTAACGTCTTCATCTTTTTTATGGTCTAAATACCAAAGTTGAGCAATAATTTTGTCTTTTTTAGCTAATCTATCAAAATCCCAAGCTATTTCTTTATATGAAACATTCAACCAATGTCCACCTTTTAAGACAGTGAATGGTCTAGCATAGAATTCTTCATTATCTTGGTTAATCCATTTAACTTTACGGTAAACATCACCTGTAGTGAATGATTCTTCAAGTAAATCTCCCCCATGAGCTCTAGCAACGTTTCTTAAATCATCAATATTAATTTCACTTAATGGTTTATCAATATCGTAATAATAGTTAATCTTTGTAGTTTCTTCGCTATTTTTTAATTCTTCAAAATTAATATCATTTCCAAAATAATCTTTGTTTTCTACAAATAAATTGAATTTATTCCAGTCAGTTCCAATTTTGTTATATGTATCAAGATCATAGAATGTTGCTTTAATTTTAGCTTCATTATTATCTTTTACCCATCTAGACGGGGAATTGTGGTCTTTAAGTAATGGTTTAATAACTAAACCAGCAATAATTGACTTAGGAATAATTCTTGCTAATTTGAAGTAGAAGTGGCTTTCACCAAGAGCTTTGAAATATTCAGCATAATCATCATGAATATAATGGAACATATCGTCTAATTTTGATGAATCACTAAACCATGTACCATGGAAATTTCTAATAGCATTGTAGTTTGGTTTAAAATAATCTTTGGTCGTTCCGCCAATAATCTTAAAACCTAAGTTTAAGGTATCATAACCTGTAATTTGGTTGTTTTTGCCTCCACCCAAATTAAACATTTGGTTATAGAAATTTTCTTCGTTTAATTTTCCTTCATATTCTTGTTGAATAATTGCGGCAATTAAACGTCCGCTATCTTCACTTGAAACCCATTCAAGTGGACAATTGAAGGCTGTGTGGAACATTAAACCATCACTAACATTGTCCATTAAAAGATTTTTATGGACCATAGCTGTTTGTCTTATAATTGTTCTATATTTAATGTCAGATTCTAAGACAATAAATTCACCTCTAGCTTTAGTTAATGAATAAATATCAAGTGGTGAGAATAATAATGGATCACCTATTCTAGCAAATGGATGATGATGAGTTCTATTTCCATAAACAGCAACTGTTGAAATATGAACTAATTTTGGTTGATTCTCTTTAATTTCTTCTATTCTTGAAACCATGTTTTGAACACCAAGAACGTTACATTTATATGCTTCTTCTGGATATTTATCAGAATGAGGTGGAATTACACTTGCTAAATTGAATATTAAATTTGAATCTTTTACAAACTCAACCATTGAATCTTTATCTTGCATCCTTCCCTCAACGATTTGAATTTTTGAAAGATATTGCTTATCAATATTCTTTAAAATCTTTTTGATTCTTTTATTTTTATGGGAAACTAATAATTTGATTTTTCCGACACAATCAAGTTTGATTGCCTCATATAAGGCACATCTCCCCATGTTACCTGTTGAGCCGCTTAATGATATTGTTAATTTCATGTCAATATTTTAATGAGAATATTGAATAAATACAAACAAAACATTAAGACAATAATGTCAATATTTGTTATAATAAATACATTACGGAGGAGAAATTATGAAGAAATCAGCTATTTTATTGCTTGTTATTTCGATGGTTGGATTAGTACTTGGAAATATTGCTTCATTTTTAGCAATCGGAAAACTTTACGCTAATGATTTTAATATTTTACATGTTATCGAATTTAATTTTACAAATATTAATTTTATTTCATTAGTAGCTATTGCTGCTGTAGCAATTATTTGTATTTTAATTCATTTTATTTTTGTTTGTGTTAGAAGAAAACCAATACATTTAGTATTTACATTCTTAATTTTACTTGGATCAGCTGCTACAGCTTATACAATTCCATTCACATTAGTAAAAACTATTGATTTTCTTGTAGATACAAGCAGTGCTTCTGAAGCAAATATTGTCAATGCTATTGCTTGTATTGGCACAGGATTATGTTTTGTTTTAGCTCTTGTTTCTTTAGGACTTTCAATGTTAAGTATGAGCGAAAAGAAAACAGAAAAAGTCGAAACATTAGCTTCTACAACAAGTGAATCAATTAACATTAATTCAAATGTTGAATCAGTAGTAGAAGAAACTAAAGTTAGTGAAGAAACAAAAGAAGAAACAACTCCTCAAGTAGAAGTTAAAGAAGAGCCAAAAGTAGAAGAAAAAGTTGAAGTTGAAGAAGAAGTTAAGGAAGAAATAAAAGCTGAAGAAACAGTCGAGAAGAAAGAAACAACTAAAGTAACTCCAACTCCAAAGAAAGCCCCAGCTAAAAAGAAAACTGTTTCAAAAACAAAAGAAGAAACAGCTAAAAAGGTTGAAGAATCTGCTAGTAAAACAACAGAAACTAAAGAAGAAAAGAAACAATCTGCCACTAAGGCATATCACGTTGTTAAGAGAAAAGAAGATAATAAATGGACTATTAAATTAGCTAATGGTGATAAAGTTATTAAAACATTTGCTACAAAAGATGAAGCCTTAGAATATGCAAAAGGATTAGCCTCTAGACAAAACGGAACTTTAAGAGTTCATGCTTCTAAAGGTAAATCAAAAGGAAAAATTCAAAAACAATAGTTTAAGACCTATTTATTTAAGTTATTTTGCAATTTAATAAATATATTAATAAATTTTTCTTGCTAAAATTTGTAACTATGATATATTTATTAAGCACGGACCAGTGGTGTAGCGGTTAACATGTCGCTCTGTCACAGCGAAGATCGCGAGTTCGATTCTCGTCTGGTCCGCCAAACTTGAATAATCAGGGCATTCGTGCCCTATTTATTATAAAAGTGGCCCGGTAGCTCAGTTGGTAGAAGCGGAGGACTGAAAATCCTTATGTCGTGGGTCCGAGTCCCACTTGGGCCACCATATTGAAAGAATAGGTTTGATACAATCAAGTATCAAACTTTTTTTCATAACGTCGAGGTTTGAACTCAGAGGTTTAAACCTCTTTTTTATTTGTCATAAGGATAATAGTGACTGTGTCATGCAGTAGAGAAGTAGTAATCTTACACGATTTGCTGTCAAGGGTGCTAAAATTTTACACGATTTACACGATATTAACTTTGATTATTTTTAATATAAATGACAAACATTGACATCAATTTATGGCTGAAAATTATTGTATACTTTATTGTATACTTTTTCAATGAATATGGTATACTATTAATAAGCAAAAGGAGTGCTATTGTGGATAAATACTTGGATATTCTTGAAAACTTATTGCTTTTAGAAGATGAATATGAATGGTTAGATTTTAAAGAGAATTGGTTTAATAAAGATGAAATTGGTGAATACATTTCGGCTGTTGCCAATGGTGCATGTCTATGCGGTAAGGAATATGGCTATATTATATGGGGAGTAAAAGATAATTCTAGAGATATAGTTGGAACATCAATTAATTTCGATAAAGATATTAATCATGAACCATATAAGCATTATTTAGCAAGAAATTTAAAACCTAGTATAGCTTTTGAGGTTATTGAAAAAGAATATCAAGGTAAGCGAATTGTTATGCTTCAAATTCCGTCATCAAAATCAGTTCAAACCAAATACAAAGATGTTTCTTATTTTAGAATTGGATCTAGTAAGGAAAAAATCAATAAATTTCCAGAATGGGAACTTAAGTTAAATATAACTCTTCAAGAAGGATTTCCAACAATAGTAAATGTTGCAGCTCCAGATTATGCCCAAGAGTTAACATTTGAAAAACTGTTTATGTATTATGCGGCCAAAGGTATTTCACTAAAACCAGATAGTTTTGAGAGGAGCCTTAAATTAAAAAACAAGAATGGGCAATATAACGTTATGGCTTATATTCTATCTGATCAAAACTCGATTCCTGTTAGAGTATCTATTTTTAGTGGAAGAGATAAGACAGCTCCATTATTTTCTGTTAAAGAGTTTGGAAATACATGTATCATGTATTCTATGGATAAAATACTTGAATATGGCGATGCTATTAATATAATTCAAGCAGATGAAAGAAATAGAATTTCTGAAAGAAGAGATGTACCGCTATTCGATTATGAAGCTTTTCATGAAGCAATATTAAACGCATTTATTCATAATAAGTGGTTGACTTTAAATGCACCTCAAATTTCTATTTTTACGGATAGAATAGAAATATTATCACATGGTGGTTTAGCTGTAGATCAGGATGAGAAGGGGTTTTACAGTGGTGCTAGTTTACCAGTTAATGATGTTCTTGCTTCTATTTTTCTTCAACTAAGAATCAGTGAACGTTCGGGTAGAGGAGTTCCAAAAATTATTGGCAGATATGGAAAAGATTCAATTCAAATTGAAAAAAATAGAATTGTAGTCACCATTCCTTTTGAAAAGATTGAGGTAAATAAGTTTATAGTATCTAATAATGTATCCAATAAAGTATCCAATAAAGTAAATGGCACTCAAGAAAAAATAATTTCTGCAATTAGAAATAATTCAAATGTTACTATAAATCAATTAATGGTAATTACTGGTTTGTCTGAACCAGGTGTAAAAAAGAATTTGAAACAATTAAAAGATGCTGGAATTATTGCACGTATAGGCGCAAATAAAAATGGATACTGGGAGGTGCTAAAATGATTCACCAAATGAACTTATGGGATGATTCATTTCAAGCAATAAAAGAGGGATGGAAAACCATTGAAATGAGACTCAATGATGAAAAGAGATCATTGATTAAGATTAACGATAAAATAGAATTTACTAACACTAAAACTAACGAAACAATGCTTTGTAAAGTGATTAATATATTTTGTTATTCTAATTTTGAAGAATTGTATAAAAATCATAATAAGCTTTCAATTGGATATAAAGAAGACAAAGTAGCTAATCATTCTGATATGTATAATTATTATTCTAAAGATAAAATAGATAAATATGGTGTATTAGGAATTCAAATAGAAGT